>JAJVUU010000094.1 GCA_021621525.1 Caryophanales bacterium | reverse complement strand
GGTGTCGATAATGGGGAACAAGCCAGCCGTGAACGCTACAAAGCGCAGGAAGATGGCTCATGGCAACGCAAAGCCTTCAACGGCAAAGGGGTGGTCATTGTCAAATCAACTGAGCAGGCGGGTGCCTTTACCCTGTATGCAGACTCAGATCGCTTGCAATCAGACCAAGTCAGCCTCTTTACAGGTAAGAAGGACCAAGCAGAACGCACTGTATTAGGTGTGGAACCTGTTCGACAAAGTGCTTATCTAGGAGAAGAACCAACCTTGCCAAGTAAGGTCAATGTGGTCTATAGCGATGGCAAGGCCCAAGAAGAAGCCGTTGAATGGGATGCGGCAGACTATAGCCGTGCTGGCCAAGTCCGTGTGACAGGTCATGTTCAAGGACGCACGGTCGAAGCTCTGGTCGATGTGATCGGCGTGGAACAAGTCCTTCCAGTCATCAAACAAATCCCACAGGGAGCAGATCTAGCAACGGTGGATAAAGCTGTGCAATTGGTCTTCACAGATGGCCGGACAGTTAACTATGAAGTCGATCAATGGACCTTGGAAGCTGGTCAAGAAGATCAGTTGTCCACACCAGGAGCACGCTTGAAAGCGACAGGACTCCTAGGCAATGGGGAAACGGTCCAAGCGACACTAGTGGTTGCAGGAGGAGATGTAGCCAAGGCTAAGAAACCAACGGTTCAGCTAGATGGAGTAGCTCTTCCAAAATTTGGTAGTGGCAACCATACTATTTTCCGTTCCCTCGCTTATGGTCAAGAGCCAGGTCAAGTCACAGCAAGTGCAGAAAATGCCCAAGTGACGGTCCTACAAGCTAGCCGCGAAAATGGTTTGAAAGCTCAAATCTTTGTAACTGCTAAGGATACGGGAGCAGTACAGACCTATGTGGTACAATTCCAAGAAGAAAGTCCACGGATTGAGCGCCTAGAATTGCGTCTGCCAGAAGGGCAAGAACTCAAGGAAGACCAAACGGTACCACTTGAAGTCATTGCCCATTACCAAGATGGTAGTCTAGCGAGTCTGAAAGCAGATCAAATCGATGTGAAGACAAGAGCTGGTAGTCAAGGAAAAGCAGTTACGACTAAGAAAGGTTTGGAATTGCGGGAAGCAGGGCTGGTTCATTTAGAAGCCAACTTCCAAGGACAAACAGGAGAAGTCAGCTTTACCATCACGCCAAATCCAGAAGAAAAGACGGTTGTCAAGGTGCGTCCTGTACGAATCAGTACCGATCGAAACATGTTGCCAGCTCTTCCAGAAACCGTCTTGGTTGAGTATGACAAGGGATTCCCTAAAGAAAAACGCGTGACCTGGGATGCTGTGACCGCAGATCAAGTCAAGGATTACCATAGCTTTACAGTCACCGGTCATGTAGAGGGTGTGGAAAAAGAAGCCCAAGCTCAAGTGACGGTTGAAGGCATTATCGCTGTAGAAGAAGTCAGCACTACCACTCCAGTCGGCGAAAAACCAGCTCTTCCAGAAAGCGTACGGACCTATCACTCTAATGGCAAGACCTATACTGCCAAGGTGGCCTGGGATGCGGTCGATCCGCAACTCTTGGCCAAAGAAGGAGAAGTTATCCTCTCTGGTCGTGTAGAAGGAACCGATCTTTCAACGCGTCTTCATATTCGTGTTTCCGCAAACACAGTCAAGGGGGCCAACGTAGCAGAGCAATGGACAGGCTCTGTCTTGCCACTCGCTTTTGCAAGTGATTCTAACGATGCGGATCCAGTTGCTAAGGTCAATGATAAGGTCATCTCCTTTACCGATGCTCCAGCTAACCGTTGGACCAACTGGGGCCGTGATAATGCGGAAGATTCGGTTGGGATCTTGTTTGGGGATTCTGGTATCTTGACCAAGCGAGCAGTGGACAACCTCCATGTAGGTTTCCACGAAGACCACGGCGTTGGAGCTCCAAGTGAATATGTGATTGAGTACTATACAGGGGAACAAATCCCAACAGTTCCAAGCAATCCAAATCGTGTTAAAGACGAAACAGACCATCCATTTAACAATCCAGCTAACTGGAAAGAAGTCAGCAACCTAACCGTTGAAGAACCGGTAGCAGCTGGCAAGATGAATCATTTCAGTTTTGATAAAGTCGACACCTATGCCGTTCGGATCCGCATGAAGACACCAGAAGGCAAACGTGGAAGCTCTATTTCAGAGATTCAGGTATTTGCCAATAAGGTTGCGGCAGAAGAAAAGAGCCAGGTGACCATTCGTGTCAACGGTGAGGTTTTACCAGGTGTTAATCCAAGTGTGACCGATTACTACATCGATGCGCGTGATCGGGCTTATCCACAAGTGGAAGCGACAGCCAGCCATCACGGCCTTGCAACGGTTGTGCCAAGTGTCCATGAAGGGGAGCCAATCCGTGTCATCCATAAAGCAGAAGACGGCACCATCTTACAAGAATACCGCCTCCATCTCACAAGCGATGCAGAAAAATTGAAACAAGCTGTCCCAGTAGCAGTGGAAGCAGGTAGCCGTTTTGTGAAAGTCGGTCAAGATCTGGTTCTACCATCTACCGTAGGCGTTTACTTCCAAGGGGATACAGGCTATGAACGCAAGGAACTTACAGTGGACTGGAAGCCTCTACCAGCTGATGCACTTTCTCACGAAGGTAGCTTCACGCTGGAAGGAAAAGTCATTGGCTATGATCTGACAGCTCAGCTGACCGTCCGGGTGTCAGAAAAGACAGGAGAAAACCTCTCTGTGAACCGTGACTACAATGCAGAAGATACAAGAGCATTTGCTAGTGAAACCAATGATCTCGATCCAAATCAAATCGACTATATCGATTACATCAATGATGGTGGCTACAACGAGTACTATCGCTGGACTAACTGGAAGAGAGAACCGGATCAAACTGAAGTATTTGCTGGTCTTATCTTCAAGAAAAATGGTCAAGTAACAGAGCGTTTGGTCAATAAAGTAGCGGTCGACTTCTTTGCAGATCAGGAAACAGGCCTACCAACGAAAACCGTTCTTGAACGCTATATTGGTCCAGACTTTGAGGTTCCGGATGATTATGGCAATCTGAAGAATCTTCCAGATCATCCATTTAACCAGGCCTCTAACTGGGAAGAAATTCCTTATAGCTTAGATTATGACTTTGAAGCTGGCTATATCTCTAACCTCAGCTTCAACGAAACCAGAACTAAAGCCATCCGTTTAAGAATGGTCCGTGATGAACATCTAAAAGGAATCGGAATCATTGAATTGAGCGCCTATGCCCCAACAGAAGAGGCTCAGGCAACAACTGATGTCACCATCCAAGTGAATGGCAAAGACCTAGAAGGCTTTAAACCAGATGTGACAGATTATCATCTAGAGTATGAGGGAGACCGTCCAATCGTTTCAGCACAAGGCAAGAATGGAACAGCCGTTACGGTCGTGGATGCTAAAAGTGTCAATGCTCCTGTTCTTGTCAAGGTTGTCTCAGAAGATGGCAAGCTCGAAAAAGTATATCAACTTTCTCTCTCCGCAAAAGCACCTACAAGCTCAGCCATTCCTGAAGAAGGGGTTAAGAATCTGGTTCATACCAAGCCAGAGTTGATGATTGAACCTGAAGAGATGGACTTTGAACGCCTAGAACGTCCAAATGCGGATCTTCTAAAAGGTGAGAAACGTGTGGTTCAAGAA
>JAJVUU010000023.1 GCA_021621525.1 Caryophanales bacterium | reverse complement strand
AGATGTGTATAAGAGCCGGGGCATTAACTATGAATGATAAAAAGAAACTGTTGACTGTATTTGTTCTGCACTGTGTCTGGCTCATCTTGGCTTTGGTGATATGGATCCTAGCATTGGTAGGCTATCTCAATGCGAGCGGAACCGACTCTTCTTCGGCATGGTTTGCAAGCGGTGCGATATGTCTTATCCCGATGCTTCTTCCCTTCATTCGCTTTGTCATCAACATGGCTAAGAGCGGAGGAAACAAGGGAGCCAACACCTATGACATCGATATCAGCTATAACCATATCAATGTGTCCAACAGACGATGGCTCTATACCCTCATATACTTGGTCATTGCCATAGCTCTTGGTATCCTAGCCGGTCTTATCGTACTTCCGATCTATTTCTGCTATCAGGTCTATCTCAGTGTCCGCATCTTCCTGAACTGGCGAAACACACCTGACGATCCAAACAATCCCTAACTTCATCCTCCCCATAACGGGGAGGATTTATTTTTCGCTCAAGCTGTCTTATGTCTTCCAAGGTGATTCTTCTTGGCATAATGGAGAGTATAGGCAAGGATGCCAAGATAGTTTCTCAAAGCGACGGCAAGACCGGTGAATAGGCCTGGAGCGATGATGACGCTTGTCATGACCAACCAGTTAAGCTGGAAGAACTTGACGACGGAGACACCGAATCCGGCAAATCCGTATCCTAAGGCGATGAAGAAGTTGATGAGAAGGGCGACGATGAAGTAAAGAAGGAAAATGACCATGAATAGGATACCTAAGGCAGCAGCACCTGCTGCAGCTCCGGCAATCAGGCCTAAGATTGCCCCGAAGCCTGAATCCATACGGCTATATCCCATATAAAGACCTACGACAGCGATGATGCCGTTTAGGACAAATAGGATGATGGGATACCACATATGGTCACAGGTGAAATTCCAGTAGTTGCCCCAGAAGTTCCAGTCCAGCTCCTTCATCCTGTTGACGAAGGTAAAGCCGAAGGCGGCTAAGGCATATAAGACAACGAATCCCAGAAGGGAGATGGATGCTACCATGAAGAAGGCTTCGTAGTTATAACGGAAACCCTTTCCGTTATGGGCTCTGACAAAGCCCAGGATAAGGAAGACGATGGCTTCGATGGCGAATGTCGAAAGGACGACGGCTGGGATGATATAGAAGTTATCGATGAAGAAGTCATACATTGACTGAAAATAGCGGATGATCGTTTCCATAATTACTCCTTGGTCTTTCTAAGCTTCCTTTGCGTTCACGCCGGTGATCTTGGATAGAATCCAGTACATCGGCTTGTCGCAGTTGATCGAGACAAACGGCTTACCCTTTTCCTGGTCCTTGCCTAGGGCAGAGACGCTGAAAAACTGGTATTGGGAAAACATCTTGATGATGTTGTTGAAGGCGTCACCGCCATACTGACGGAGGAATTCCTCGCCGATTTCATTGTTGGCCTGGAGATAGGAGATTTCTTTTTCCTGCATCCTTTCCTGGATGGCACTTTCGCCGAGGATCTTGTCGACGAAGGGTATGTCGGTCTTGACAAAGACGATGGCTCCCTTCATCTGCAGGTTCTTGTTCTGGGACGTGGCCCTGCGGATGGCGTTGTCGACATAATTGACCGTCTCATCGATAGGCTGGCTGCATCGGTTGACCTGGCTATAGTCTTCAGGGCTCATCTCTTGCATGGCATAGTCGTTGAAATCGACCAAAGAGAAGGGATCGACGATGACGAACATGCCATCGGAATACTTGAATCCCGTCTGACCTTTCGTATCTGTTTCGTCGGCGAAGGTCTCACCTGCCATATCGGCAAAGCTGATCTGGTTCTTGATCTTTGCCTTCTCCTTTCCATAGAAGAACCTGTAGAACTTCATGCTTTTCTCACTGGTCTTGTCAGGCAAGATGCCTTGTCCCATCTTCGCTTTGTTGATGGAGTAATCCTTCTTTGTCTCATCGTCATCCTCGTGGTAGAGAAAATCCAGTCCGAGGGAAGTGGCATTCTTTTCAATTTCCTGGATGCCGGCGTTGATGAAGCAGGTCTTTCCAGAGTTTGGTCCGCCGATGACAGGGACGATGTAAGCCCTGGTAATACCTCCGACAAGCGGCTGTCTGCACTCCGGATTCGGACAGAAGGAAGGAAGTTTCTCTCTTCCGTTGAGGAAGGTCGTGGGAAGCTTTGCTCCACAGTTGCATGTGCGATGGAAGATTCCATATTTGCTTGGGACGAGATGATAATGCTCTGCACCGCAGTTGGGGCAAGTGTACATCGGCATCTTGTATTTCTTCTGGCAGTGCTCACAGCTATAGGAAATCCTATGGATGGACCGATAGACGAAATCGGCAAACCACAGCACCATGAAGCCGACATAGATGAAGCACATCAGGATGGCGACAAGAAGTATGTGGACAAGAGAGAAGATGCTGGTGAAGAGGAAACCGAAGACGGCGATGGAAACGATGATGAAGGGGTAGAGGATGATTCGGAAGATGGAGGAGAAACGGAAGTTGGAAATGGCGTCAGCCATGTTGTTGACACATCCTCTGATGTTTGCGATATTGGCCTTGAAGGCTCCTGATATGACGTTGAATAAGTCGATGTAGGCATCCTTGAACCAATAGGATTCAATGGCCGGGTCTTTTGTTTTGTTATGCATTTGTGTATGTCCTTTTTATCTATGGAACCATCCGAAGAGTCCTCTGTGACTCTTTTCATAGGTATCCGGATAATCTTTGACGGCTTTCCTAGGATCTTTCCTCATGTTATCAAAGCATTCTTCCCTCTGTTTTTTATCCAGGGACTTATAGAAGGAATCGACAAGTTTTTTCAAAAAATCGTTATAAGGCTTGATAGACTGTGAGATGTCATCTATGAAGAGGGTAGAGAGGATATGACCTCGAAGGATATCGCCTCTTTCTTCCTTGATGCACTCGGGGAAGACTTTTTCCATCTTTCGGTAGTCTTTGAAGGGAAGGATATAGGTAGAAATCATGGTCTCGAGATAACGGATATCGATGACTTGGTTCTGTTTTGTCGGGTCTATAACCAGGCTCATGGAGAAGTATCTGAGGATAGAAGGAAGATATAGGCTACAGAAATCATCCATGTAGGAAGCCAGAAGATTCCCTTTCAAGAAGGTGAAGAGACCATGCTTTTCCATCTCTGAAAGCTGTGAGGCACTAGAGGGATTCCTGTAGTCTAGGAAGAGCCCTCCTTCAAAGACAAGCTGTATCTTCATGTCCTTTATGGAATAGCGTTTCATATCGGAAAGGAGGACTTTGAAGTTAGGATTCCTCCTATAATCTCTTTCTAAATCCTTCATGGAGATGTTACCAAAGGATATGGCGAGCATCTTCAAGAGTCTTCTTTCTTTGTCATCATCATTAAGAAGATACTTCTTGATTTCAAAATAGCTTTGGAAGGCTATTTCAAAGCTTGGATTTCCTTTCTTGAAAAGGATTTCACGAGCCTTGTCAAGAAGGATATCCATGGCAATCATCTTATCTTCATCGGACAATGAGATATCATTCATGACTTTTCTATGATACGTGTTGAGAAGACTGCCTAAGCTATCGAAATCCTGTCTTTTGAAAGAGAGCATGTCCATGTCATGGAAGAAGGAAAGAGCTCTTCTGTCATTTCTTCCTGTCCTTGTGTTTTTCAGCCTTTCAAGAAGACCAGGGTTCTTGGAAACATCATCTTTCAGGAATCTGTCAAAGTCCTTGATGGAAGAAGGTAGACTATCTTCCATGAGGTAGAAATGTTCAAAGAAGATGTCGTCATCTTTTAAAACTGGATCATTCAGCATCAAGGAAAGATATCGATATCTCTGTTCGACAGACATGTTCAGTCTCTTTACCTTTTCAAGAGAGGACATATAGAGTTCCTTTTTTAGTTGAGAAGAGACCTGGGCGAGCTTATTCAGGAATGCCATACCGTCTCCTTTGGATAGCTTTTCCAGATAGCTTTCTTCAATCCATGGATAGACGGAAGTGTTTCCTTTCTGATAGGAGGACATCTCCAGCTCAAGAAGAAGTCCTGGTTTCTTCTGCTGATAGGTCTTTCGCAAAGAAGGTAAGTTATATTCCAAAAGGGCAAGTCCGTCTTCTTTTCTTCCGAAGCCGCTCTGTAGAAGGACGTCAAGAGAGATATCCCCGTCTTTCTTCAACATGGCATTGAAATACACTGACCACATAGAGCTTTGTTCACTTTTTGAAACGAGGTCATAGAAGAGTCTGAAGAAGGAGACGTTTCCTTCCCTCGTCTTCAGGCTTCCTTTCTTTTCGGAGTAGAACCTCTCAGCAAAGGAACTGTCAGAAACAAGTCTATCTTTTAGCAAAGGAAGGTAATGCTTTTCAAAGACCTGGCTTTGTTTTTCAAATTCCAGGTCGAAGACCTTGGAAAGGATCACGTTTTGTCTTTCTTTTGCAAGGAGAGGGTACATGCTTTCAAAGATAGGGGCATAGTCTTCCTCATCCAAGAGGGATGGATTGCTCTCAAAGAAGGTATCAAGAAGAAGGATGGCCTTGTCTCTGACGGGAGAGTTGAATACCTTGTCTAAAAAGACCTCTAAGTCTTTTGGCCTTCCAAGATTCAGGTAATCCCTGAAGATCTCTTCTTTCCTGGCAGAAGAAAGAAGGGGATAGAAGAGTTCGTAGATGTCCTTCTTTCTGGAGGAGAAGCTGGTAAGAGCATAGGAAAAAAGCTTTTCAAGCAGCATGGGTGAGCTTATCTTATTGACCAAGGGAAGATACTTTGTAAGGATGTCAAAGGAAGTCATCTTGGAGAAATCTCCGTTCTTCGTCTTTCTGAGGATGACAGCCTCGTCAAGGTCCTTGACAAGGCGATTCTCGACATAGGAGTTGAGTTCCTTTGTAAGAGATGGAAGAGCAGACGGATCCTTGGAAAGCATCTCGACAAAGAGAAGAGAGGTATTCTCCGGATTCTTGAGGATGTTCTTATAGTTGTCCCTGCTTAGGCTGACAAACATCGGATTCATGGCTGGCTGGGTAGAGGAAGTCTTCAGCCTGACAAGGACACTGAGTAGCTTGGCATCGCCAGAAGAGTAGGTGGTGAAGAAGAACTTGTCCTTCAATGAATCGGGAAGAAGATAGTAGAGGTACTTGATGGTCTGAGGGATCTCCTCCTTTTCAAGGTATAGGTTGAGTTTCTTTCCACTTTGGAAGGTCATCTTTACGATATCCAGAAGACTGGCAAGGAAGTCCTTGTCTCCCTTATAAGGCCTAAGCGGATTCATCTCGTCGTTCAAAGACAGTGTGGGAAGAAAGTCTGGAGCCTTCCATGCAGATAGCTCCTCATTGGTCAGACTTGAACGGAAGAGATTGCTGTCATATAAGGGAAGAACGAGGCTTTCTGCTTCTTTTTCGAAGACCAAGGCATGGATGATGTAGTTTCCATATCTCTTGGTATAATCCTGGCCGATATAGGTGGATTTTGCTATCACATATTTTCCGCTGGAAAGCTTCACATACCCGTACATGACAGGGAAGAGTTCCTTTACCTGTTCCTTGGTCGGGGCAAAAGGAAGCCCCTGAGGTGCGACATAGCGGAAGGTCGAAACGATTTCGGCTTCCTCTTCGGGTGTGATGTCCTTGGATTTGCTATAGACCATATACCCCTTCTTCGGGGAGTTCCCGTTAGGCCAGGAAGTATAGATCAGCTGTGATGCCTGATAGATTTTCGCCATGTTCTTTTCCTTTCTATTTGACCGTCTTGATATACTTCTCAAGGCTCAGAAGCCAGAGGAGAGGGTCAAGGACCCTGAATCCGTGAGGCTTGCTTGAAAGCGTTCCGTCCGAGGATGGATTCTCACCGAAGGAAGATACTCCGAAGAGTCCATAGTGGGCAAAGCGGTAGAGCTTCGTCTTCAGATCCGGTGTGACAAAGGTCTCAAGGAGTGTCTGGATGCCGATGTTGGTCGATTGATAGTCGTCATACATGAAGGCACCCTTGTCAAGATGGGTGGAGTCATGTCTGAGGCTTTCTGGTACACCCAGCAAGTCACCATATTCCAGAAGGACGTCCATCTTGGTGAAGGTCAGGGCTATCGACATCGGGAAGATCTTCCTGTCTGCATCCTTCTGACCCTGGAAAAGACGCTTTTCAATCACGTTGATGACGGTGTTCAGAATCGTATCGGACTCATTGTTCTTTTCAGGAAGCTCAATCTTGCCTTCCAGCTTTTCCCTGACACCATCGACCTGCAGGGGGTCAAGAAGGATGATGATGCCTTTGGCATTGGAAAGATAGGCGCTGTAGGAATTGACGTTGTCGGCATCGTCGAAGTTTTCACCGGCGGTGTCATATAAGGAAAGGGTGACGGAATTCCTGATCCTGTTTTTGTCATCGAAGAAGTTGATGGCATAAAGAAGAGGTGGGAATTCCAGTCCGGCATCGGTGGCAGCGACTGTCCTCTTGTTGTTGAAGAGCGGATCATAGTACATGCGCTTGTAATTCTCGTTGGTCAGCTGATCGCAGAACTGCAGGGAAGAATTGAAGGATCTGGACATCTTGTTCTTGATTTCATTGACCAAGACGGCGATATAGTTTGACTTTCCTGACTGCTTGGCACCGATCAGAGCAATCGGGAAACTGTTTCCGTTGATGGCACGGTCTGGAATGATGTAGTTGCTTCCGTCACTTGCTGTCTTGTTTGGACAATAACGGATCAAAGAGGCGTCCTTGCATTTCATGCAGGTAGAAAGGTTCTTCAGCGGTATGGTCCCATCCGGATTCTTGGTGATACCTTTTGCACATCCTCCGTCTGTATTCATATGATAGGTGCATCCATAGATGCAGTCCTTGTCCGAATGCTCGCCATAGCAATACGGACAGGTGAAGGTTTTCTTGAATAATCCCATGGTATACTCCTAGATGGTTTCCAATAGCTGGAGGAAGAAATCGTCGTTTTCATCGTCGGCAAAGAAGATGGCAACCTTGTCTCCCTTCCTAGGAAGCGGAGGAACATCGACGAATGTCATATAGTAATAGTCCGCTTTGAAGAGCTTCTTCTTCAAGGCGCCTCCTGGAATCGTGCAAAGGAGGGTTCCACGAAGTTTGCTTGCAGGACGAGGAAAGCCCGCATATAGTTCACACTTAGGTACTTCACCCTGTATGCTGCTTTTGAAGATGACCTTGATCTTCTTGCTCTTGTTGACGTCGATATCGCCTTCGATGGCACATTTCAAAGGTGTCTTCTTCCTGAGATTGACTGGCTTAGGAAGCTGCAGCAATGAAGAATAGAAGGTTTCGCTGTTTTCCCTGAATTCAGAGACAAGGGTGATGTAATATACTCCAGGCAACAAAGTCAGCTTCATCCCTCCGCTGGAAAGGAAGTCTTCCTTGGAGATGATTTTCTTGTCTATGCCTTCTTCCGTCATGGATTTCGGATAGTCCGTCCTGGAAATCAAGGCGATGAGGTTCCTTGTGTTCTCATTGAGGTTTCCTTCGATGCGGATGCTTCCTTCATTCTGGATGACGTTAAGAGCCTGAAGACCGTTCAGGCTGTTTGCAAGAAGCGGTTTGCAGATGACATAGAGACTGCTGTTTTTTACAACAGGGTAGACCCACGTCATGCTTTCCGGCTTCATTTCATAGGTGAATCTGTTCTCTCCCGGAATGAAATCCACCTTGCTCAGATTTTTGAACTTCTTGGGGAAGTTGACATTCTCATCGGCAAGCCCGAATTCAAAGTCGTAGCATTTGTCGCTCACATAGAGCTCAAGGCTCAGACCCTTGTCGATAGGCTTATAGGTGACGACGAATTGGGAACCGTTGGATTTGACACTGCTTGATGTGATTTCCAAGACCTTGGGAAGGACGGTCTTGCGGTAGGTACATTTCAGCGGTGATGAGAATTGCTTCTTTCCGTTGACCTCGTATTCCGTGATGAAATAGAAGGAATAGACGTCTTCCGTTTCGTCTTTGATTTCAAAGGCGTTGTCCTTGAAGAGGACTTCCTCTCCGTCTGAAAGACAAGAGGGTGGTATGTTTCCCTTCTTCTTGCGGATATGGACCTTGCTGGCTCCCTCAGGAGACTTGAAGACGACGGCGATAAGCCCGTCCTTGATTTCCTGATGGACATTGCTGACGTTTAGGAAAGTCAATGCCGGGGTCAAAGAGCCCGTCACCTTGGAGTGGACGCCTTTTCTATCGGCATAGACGGCATAGTATGTAGAGACACCCGAAACCAAGGAGGAATCGATGAACTCGTTTAAAGTGACACCCTGGGCAACGAGGATTCCATCGTCATCACTCTTGATGGGAACTCCTGCCTTTCTTAGGATGGTATAGGTTACTGTATCATCCGTTTTGACACTCCAGTGGATATGGGCTCCTTCCTTGTCACAGATGACATTGACATTGTTAGGTGCAATCGGAGGATGAGCCTTTAGAAGCATGAAGGCTTCGCTATAGTCAGTGCAGGTATCCAAAGCCTTGTCGGCATCGTCAAGTCCGGAAGAGGTATTTCCCATCCTCAGCTTCTGGCTGGCTGATGAAGTCAGCATCTTTGCCTTGCTTAAAGCAGAATCAATCTGAGTTTCATATTTTTTGAAATCATAGCTTGGAAGTTTCTCTTTGGCCTGTAAGAGGACTCCGCTTGCTTTGACGAAGAGCTTTCTTGCGACAAGGTCATCCACCTTGGCGATATAATTTTCAAAAATCTCGTCAATCTTCTTTTTCTCTGCTTTTCTCTTTTCGACCTTCGCAGTATATTCGCCTACCGTCGATTCGATTTTGCAGCCTTTGTGCTCGACATATTTCGGGTAGACGTTCCTCAATGAAAGGAGACAGCTTTCCAGCTTCACCTCGTCGATAGGAACTTCCTTCAAGGCAGCATCCATATTGGCTTTGGCCTTGTTGAAATTCGCTTCGAGGCTTCCTGAGGCACCGCAATGCGGACAGACCTTGCTTGCCACGGACATCGGCTTTGCGCAGTTCCAGCAGAGAACTTCCAGATTGGCTCCGCAGTGCGGACAGACCTTGAGTCCCTTGCTATAGAGCTTCCCACACTTCGGACAGGTATCCAGTCCGTCTTCTTCGTTTCCACCGACCAAGTTCAGGCTGTAATGATGGACACCCATCATCATGACCTGGTTCGCGTCTTTGACGGAAAGGCCTGTTTCCTTCTGAATCATCGACACATAGCCGGTGAAATCATCAAAGTCCAGGTCGAAGTCGTTATACATCTTCTTGGCCTTCAATCTGGACCAGATGTCGTCATAGAAGGTGATGAAATAGTCATAGAGTTTCCTCTGGTCTTGATTCTGCAGGATGACTGGAACCTTGCCGTTTAATTTGGAATAGGCATTCTTCTTGTCACGCATGTTGGTGGGAAGCTTGTTGTGCTCGGCCTTCTTGGCAAGCAGGGCATCGTTGATGTCTTTCTGGGATGCCTTTTTATCCACACCTAAGAATTCATACAGGTCATGGATGTTGAGCGTCAGGAAATACTGCTCCATGCCGTCAAAGGAGGCAAAGGGATCGGACTTGTTCTCGTCGATGAACTGGAAGCCTTGCTCCTTTTCCAGGTATCTGGCCGAGAACAGAAGTTCGTCGAAGGTAAAGATATTCTCATCCTGGATCTTGTTCTTGGGAGAATCCGTGATTTTCTGAATCAGGGAATAAAGGACGATTTTCTTTGCCTTGGAGGCATTCTGGAGATAGTTGAGGGAATCCTTCAGAACCAGTTCCTTCAGGTGTTGCCTTTCCTTTTCTCTCCCTTGGCTGTTTGGAATGTATTTTCCGCTTGCAGTGTCAAAGATGGCATCGTTGACCATGATCTGGATGGCATCGTCCTTGAGGTCTCTGGCAAGGCGAGGAAATTTCGGATTCGTGTCACTGGCTTTCTTCTTGATGATGGTGGAAATGTTGTCTGGATTGTTCTCGCTTGGTTTGATCACATAATAGTGGAAATAGTTGAATTCCACATTTTCAAGTTCTTCTTTGGTACGCTGATTGTTGTTGTCCATAGCTGACCTTCTTTGTTATCTGAGGGTATTCAAGGAGATTTCGCTTGCGATGGAAGAGGCGACCTTTTCGAAAGTTTTTGAGAGCTCTGAAAGGTCGATCTTGAATCCACCGGAAGTGGAAATCCTGTTGAGGAAATCTTCATTGGCAGTACCAAAGCCGATGGCATAGATCTGGATGCCGAGTTTCTTGGCTTCGGTTGCATTCTTGATTTCTGTATCAGGATGAAGCCAGCATCCGTCTGTCAAAATAATGAGGAAACGGTTGCCCTCCAAAGAGAAGTCACGGTAGCAGGAACCGATAGGACAGCATGCATTTGCTCCGCCGACATCGGCTTCCCAGCACCTGTCGATTCCTTGTTCGACCTTGCCGAAGTCAGAGGTATGCCTGGCAAGGTATTCAAATTGGTCGGCAAAGGCGGCAAAGGATATCTTGACGTTGTTGATGCTTTGAAATTTCTTGAGGAATTTCTTGGCTTCCCTCTTGGCCATTTCGATAGGCTCCCCGGACATGGAACCTGAGACATCGACGGCGAGAGTGACTTCGACGGCCTGATTCTTCATGGCCTTGACGGCATCCTCTTCCTTCTTCTTCAGCATGGCTATGATTTCATCGATGGTCAAATCACAATCTTTTTTTTCTGCATTCAACTTGTTTCCGGCATTGTCTAATGCACTGACTTCGACGATGCCGTTGGAATTATATAGATAATTGACCTGAATCCTATCGGATGAACCCCTCTTCATACCGCTGATGACATAGTATCCAAGAAGGTCGTTTGCTTCAGGATCCCTGTTTTCTCCCTGGAGACAGTAGACTTCAAGCTTGTCGCCTTTGAAGTCATAGTTCTTGGAAAAGACCTGGTTCACGTGGGAATTCTTGGGGATGATGATGGAATTGACGAAATTCTTACCTTTGGCATCCTTGCTTATCATACCTAAGCCATGTGCCGTGATATCTTGGATGGATGTGTTCTGCAAAGTGAGGCTGGATAAGGAAATCTTTCCTGTCTTCTCATCCTTCTTGGCGACTGTCAGGGATATCTTGGAATGTAAGGAAAGCTGAACCTGCATGGCTGCACCGCTAGCGACGATGGTGTCGACGTTGATGTTCTTGGTGACAGGCTCCTTCTTGTATTCCTGTCTGATTCTTTCCTTGACCTGAGGCATCCTGGTCGAGCCTCCGACAAGGACGACTTCATCCAGGTTCTTCCATGAAAATGGTTTTCCGGTTGACTCTGTTATTTCCTGGAAGCAGACGTCGACAAGGTCAAAGGTTTCCTGAAGAAGGCCGGATGTCCGTTCATCGAATTCATTTCTGGTGACTTCCACCTTGGCCGTCCTTCCGTCACAGGAAAGATTCATGGAAACCTTGTCCATGACAGTCAGCCTCTTCTTGATTTCTTCGCAATGGACCGTGATTTCGGTATAGTCTTCCGGATAATCCTCTATATCGACTCCCAATTGCGAGGACATCTGTTCGCCGACGATGGAAAGAAGCTGCTCATCCCAGTCCTTGCCTCCGAGCTGATGGTTTCCGTTGGTCGAAAGGACAGAGATGCTATCTCCTTTGATGCTTGCGATGGTGACGTCGAAGGTTCCTCCGCCAAGGTCATAGACCATGACGGTCTTGTCTTTTCCGTCAGCCAAGCCATAGGCGATGATGGCACTGGTAGGTTCGTTGATGATTTTGACGACATCAAGACCAGCCTTCTTTCCGGCCAGAAGGGTAGCTTCCCTTTGCTTGTCATTGAAATAGGCAGGAACCGTGATGACGGCATGGTCGATGATGACCTCGTTGCTTTCCTCGATATCCTTCTTCATGTTTTTCAGGAAGATGGCTGAAAGGTCAGCTGCCGAATATTCATTTCCGTCAAGATAGGCAGTATAGCTCTGATCGCCCATTCTCGACTTGTAGAAAGCCACGGTATTCGTATTCCCCTGGCGCTGGTATTCCTTGGCGTCATCCCCGATAAGGGTTTCACCGTTCTCGATATAGACGACGGATGGTGTGGTGACACTGTCCTTCGAATTCTTCAGGATATTGATTTTTCCGTTTTCGAAGGTGGCAAACGTTGAGTAGGTCGTACCTAAATCGATGCCGACATCGACATGTTTCATTTTCTGTTCCTCCAAAGAATTTCAGGCCAGGGGCGAACTGATTACATCAAGGACATCTTGGAAATCTCTTCGGCACCAGCTTTGTTGGCATCATCGGAGAGACGCTTCGGGAAGCCTTCATATTCCTTTCCGGTGTTGACTTCCGTAAGGACGAAGGAGATGATGCCGTTTGCATCCATCTTCAAGGTGATGTGGACAGGGCTGTCTCCGTAGACGGCTTCGGCAAGCTTGATCGGTTCCGGTGCATAGATATCGACGCATTCATCCAAGGAGACTTCCTGTTCCAGGGAGTCGTTTTCGAGGATGCAGACGTTGATGGAATCAAGCAGCTCATGCTTTCCGGTAAAGGTGAGACCATCGAGTCCGTCTTGTCCGACGACTGGCTTCTCCATACCTTTCTGGATGATGTTATAGACGACCGGCTTTTCCTCCCTGAAGAACTTGAAACCATAGGATTTGGTGCAGATTTCCTTGATGACAGGAGCATCCGTTCCGCCTAAGGAGAGACATCCTGCCTGGAACTTGTTGGTATCTTCACCGCTTGCCTTTGCCTGCTCTTTCAGCTTTTCTGCTTCGGAGACGGAAAGGACGCGGTTGGCAATCAAGGCAGCACCCATGGCAACAGCCTTGTTCGGTTCGAACTGTCCCAGAGGCTTTCCATACATCTCAAGCTTTGTCTTGACCTGCGGCATGTAGGTGGAACCGCCGACAAGAATGATCTCATCGATGTCATTTGCCATGGTCAGACCTTTTTCAGTGAGCATCTTATCGACTAAATCCACGGTTTCCTGGAGTAGGGACTGGGTCAGTTCATCAAACTTGGCACGGGTGACTTCAATCTTCTCCTTATATCCGTTGAAGGAAGGGATCAGCGTGGTGGAATCCCTCTTGGTGAGGGCCTTCTTGGCCTTTTCGATATTCTCGCTGAACCATGCACTGCATTCTGGATCGTTTTCCATATCTTCCGGCGTGCAGTCGGAATGGAGGGCACAGAATTCGTTTCTGACATAGTCTGCCAGGACGGTATCCCAGTCCTTTCCACCCAATTGATGGTTTCCATCCGTACAGATGACCTGAAGGACCTTCGGATCGGCTGTGTAGTCGATGTTGAGGACCGTGCAGTCAAAGGTGCCTCCGCCAAGGTCATAGATGAGAACCTGCTTCTTCATGTCGGCGGCCTTTTCGTTTGCATAGGCAATGGCGGCAGCCGTCGGTTCATCCATGATCTTGAGGACCTCGACATGCCTGTCACCGTCCAAGATGACACTTTCACCGGCATATTTGGTGGCATTTCTTGCTTCTTCCCCGAAATAGGCAGGGCAGGTGATGACGACACCATCGACCTGTTCGCCAAGGGCAGCTTCCGCATCGCTGATGAGCTTCTTCAAGATCAATGTGGAGACGGCAGCGGCTGAAAACTCCGTGCCATTGGCAAAGAACTTGTAGCTTGGATCACCCATGTAGTTCTTCACTCGTTCACAGATGTTCTCCGGATTCATGGCTCCTTCGCTTCTTGCCATGGAACCGACGACGGCATTGCTGCCGTTGGGGTCAAAGAAGACCACGGAGGGAGTCGTCTGTTCTCCTTCCTGATTGTCACAGACCTTCACCATCCCCATATCATCGACATAAGCGACACAAGAGTAAGTCGTACCTAAATCAATACCGATTCTTTTTCCCATACCTCGTTTTCTCCTTTGTTTATGGTTGACATCACTTCACGAAACGATACAGCTTGATTTTTGCCTTCTTCAGGACTTTGTCTTCGAACATATAGCAGGGCGTATAGCTTTCCGCCACCTTTCCATGGAGGTCTTCCCTGTCCTTGGTTAGGACATATCCCAACGACATCTCTGTCTTTGGATCATAATCGCTTTCGATTTCAGGAAGGCTCTCTATGGTGATTCCGGATGAAAGAAGGATGTCATCCATCTCCGAGATGAGTTCTTCCATCGCAAGCTTGAATGAGTAGAGATAGGTCGTCTTATCTTCTACATTCTTGATGGTCTCTATCTTTTCAATAAGGTTCTTTCTGAAATGGACAAGCTTGCGTAAGACTGGATATAGGATGACCTGGGATTGCTGCTCTCTGACCTCATTTTCCAAAGCGACAAGCCTTGAAGAGAGAACATCCAGGTATTCCTTTCCTTTCAATGCCTTGATTTCCTTTCCTTCCATCTTCTTTAAGAAGAGAGAAAAGTCATCCATGCTGTGGATTTCAGGCTTTTCCATATCTTCTGGCTCTTCCTGGAAAGGAGGAAGCTCTTCAAGCTCTTTTGGCTGATAAGTCCTGTCTATGTCTTTTCCGTTATAGGTCCATGTGTCTTTGTCTTCCTCGAGGTCGATGTCCTGGAAGAGAGAATCGATGGAATCTTCAAACATGGAGAAGTGATTCTTCATCGTATCCAGTTCATAGTCGAATTTTCCTAGGTTCTCCCATTGTCTGACCAAGCTTTCCCTGAAGGTGATGAGATAGCTTGACATGGATTTGAAGAAGACGGATTTCATGCCAGCCCTATATAAGGAAAGCTGGTTGGACAGCTCGATGAGATTCTTATCCTTCTGATGCGTCGTGGATATGAGACTTTCCATTCCTTTGAAGAAATCCATGAGCAGCTTTTCCATCTCATCGAGTTTGAAAGGAAAAGAGTCGGATTCCTGATTCGTCTCAGCTTCTTTTTTCTCGCTTTCGTCTTTCGTCTCTTCGCTTTTTACTTCGACGACATTTGTTTCCTGAGATTCATCCTCTTCTAGCTTCGTTTCAGAGATAGGCTCTGTCATTCCATCTGTGGTTGGATCCATATGTCCTCCTTTGCCGAATGTGGATATAAAGCACTGGGCCTCTGTTGACAGCAACTTTTCAATTTGTCATCTGTAAGCGCTGACAAGAAGAAAAATCAACTGTTTTTTTAGATTTCCACAACAAGTTTAATTAGCCCTGGGAGCAGAATCAATCAAATGATTTTTTAGAAACTAAAATTTCTTTGACGCCCTTAAAAATCATTGGAAAAAGATTTGAAAATGAAAAATCAATCGAATGAAAGAATATACAATCCATGTCATCATAAATAGAATGGTTACTTTAGATAAATCCAAAATTTAAATAATTCTTGGAATCAGTGACTCCCATGATTTCTAGTATACGAAATGAAGAAATACTAGATTCCATGTTTTTTTAACGGCATTTTGAATTGATTTCCCATAAATCCTACAATTTTACTTGACAAGGTAAAAGAAAATGAACTTTCTAAGCAAGGAAGATGTGTTTACTTGAAAAACAAATAGCTTTTTCAATGAATTATTTCTTTTTGAAAAATGAATTTCAGGATTGTTCTCTTATATCAACGAAAAAAGGAAGGCATGAAAAAAGGGTATGAAGCAAAAGGTTTGTTCCATACTCCATGGACCCTGTTTGGTATGAAGCAAAAGGTTATCTTCCATCCCTTTGCTTTTTAACTTCATCCTTCATTGAATTTTCGAAAACGCCAAACATATGGTTATTGAGCATTTTCAGGACAGATAGGATTTCGCTGTTTTTTTGAAATATTCTTTTTTTGCTTTTCCAACATGCCATCCTTCAATATGTCTGAAAAACGATCCCTGATATAGACATATCCTTCAAAGGCTTTCTGATACAAAGGGTAATGTTCTTTGTAGAGCAAAGGAAGTTTTTGACTTTGCTTAGGATATCTTTGGTGCTCACTATGGAAAGCCTGAGGGCACCATCTTTTTTCGTAAGCTTGTATAAAATTCATGGTGAAATCTTCTTTTTACTATGATTATGACGAAGCTTTGATGAAACACCATATATTCCTTTTCGATGTGAATATATGGCCCGGGTTGGTCTTCATTCTTTAAATAAAGGAATTTTCCGATTCAGTATCCGTCCTTTTTTTATCTTGATATCCAAATGCAATCGATAGTACTCGATTTCAAAGGTCATTTGTAATAAAATTGAACCATTGGTGCACATCAAGGAAAGCGGGTATCTTACATGGAATTTCTCCCCTGTCATAGAAAAGGAAAATATCCCTTCAAAGGTTTTCATACGGAAAAGGGAACCCTGACTTTCTTTTCCGGTGCTACAGACGATCCTATTCCTTATGATATATCTCTAAAGGAAGTCAAAAACATCATCGTATCCAAGGAATGCATCGGTTTGGAGTCTCTTGTCACTGATTTCTGCTTTCCTGATTTAGAATCCATCCAAGTCGGGGAAGGCAATCCTCTCTATGCTTCTTTCAAGGGGGACAATGTTCTCATGAGAAGGGATGGCAATCTTATTTTAGGATGTAAAAAGAGTATCATCCCGGATTCCTGTACTATCATCGGACATAAGGCTTTTTATAACATACCTGGAATGGAAGCCTTGTTCATTCCAAAAAGTGTAAGGATGATTTATGAAGACTCCTTTGATAGCCTTCCTGATGTAAAGAAAGTCATCGTCGACAAGGATAATCCCTGCTATGAATCACCGGATGGTTCCAATGGCATCATCGAGAAGAAGACTCGTTGTCTCATCTTTGCCATCGCCGACACCGTCATTCCGGAAGGTGTGAGTATGATCGACCCTAATTGCTATCACAATGTCAAGGGACTAAAGGAACTCAAGCTTCCTGAAAGCGTCCAGATCATCGGAAGAGGAGCCTATAGCGGCTGTGACGGGCTGAAAGACATCAGGATTCCCGAGAATGTGAAGAGGATCGACAGGTATGCGTTTTCCGGGTGTGAGAATCTGACTAAGGTCTATTTTCCATCTTCGACAGCCTATATCGAACCTTATAGCTTCAGCGGATGTCCGCGTCTATATCACATCACCTTCCAGATGAAGAATCCCAACTATTCCCCCAAGAGTGATATCGCAGGTATCTTCCTGACCAAGAAGAAAATCCTCTATGTGGGTACCAGGAGAAGCAAGCTCAACAGGAACATCCAGAAGATCCATGACTGTGCCTTTGATGGCAGTCATGGTCTTAGGGAGCTATTGATTCCCTCGAGCGTCTCACAGATTGAATTCAAAAAGGAAAACATCCATTCCGAAAGTCTTTCCAGAATCGAAGTCAATCCAAACAATGAGACCTATGATTCCCGCGGTGAATGCAACTGCATACTGAGAAAGAAGACGGACACTCTCGTTCTTGGCTGTCGTACTTCTTTTGTCCCGATGGGCACAAAGGAAATCGGGAGCATGTCTTTCATGCATGTCAAAGGAATGAAGAGGCTTGTCATTCCAAAAGGGGTGAAGATCATCTCTCCTTATGCCTTCTATGACTGTGACATCGAAGAAATCGAAATCCAGGAAGGCGTGGAGATCATTTCGGAATATGCCTTCAAGAATACGAATCACCTGAAGAAGGTCATCCTTCCTAAAAGCCTGACGGTGATTTCAGAAGGTGCTTTTGAAAATTCGTCGATCGAGGAAATCGACTTACCTCAGGTCAAAATCATAGGACGGTATGCTTTCAAGAACTGCTCCATGCTGAAAAACATCATCCTACATGATGGACTGATTGCCATTTTTGAGGGAGCCTTTGAAGATTGTGTCAGTCTTGATAGATTGAATCTTCCTAAGACGGTAGAAAGAATCTATCCTTATATCCTGAACGGATGTTCCTCGCTTTCGACATTTGAACTTCCACGAGACTGTGAGATGGTCTTCTTTCCTCTCTTTAAAAAGGGCAACAACCTGGAAAGAATCACCGTCCATCCAAAGAACCGCTACTTTGATTCCGGAGAAGATGACAACTGCATCTATGATTTCAGGACCGGCGTCCTTTATCTTGGCTGCAGGAATACTTCCTTCAACAAGGAAATCCGTTTGATAGCAGACATGGCTTTTGCAGGAACCACCGGTCTTAAGGAAATGCAGATACCGGAAGGCATAGAGGAGATCAAGGAAGAAGCCTTTGCGGATTGTCCGGACTTACAGAAGCTCAGCCTTCCTTCAAGCCTCGTTTCTGTTTCCGATACGTTTACGGATAGATGCGGTAAGCTTATAGATCTCCTCCTTCCCTGCTTTGAGAGAGAAGTGCCATTCTTCTATAGAAAGAAGAATCCAAAGGTGAAGCTGAGTGTTTTGAAGGGAGAGGAGAAATGAAGCTGTCCAACCATCAAAGGAAGGAAAACTTGCATGGCTAAGAAAGAAGGTGCTTCCAGAGGAAGCAGGGTCCGTCATGTCTCTCTTGTGGCGTTTCTAAGGGAGACTGGTTATCTGGAAGGTTATCCTGAATGCCTTTTTGATGAAACAAAGAAACCAGAGGAATCCTCCATCTACTATATTCTTCGAAACGATTCTTTGATGGCACTTACCTTTCTTAAGGAAGTGTCTTATCAGAAGATTCCCAGTCAGTTTCCTTTGAAGTCCTTGCTTGTCTATGATAAAAGGAAGGAAGACCTCTTACTTCTGGAAAAGGAACTGGCTCTCTCCGAGTCTGACTTTGATGTCCTGAAGGGAAAGTTATCCTCCATCTTTGCTTCAAAGGAATTGGACGACGTTCCATCCAAGAAAGATATCGATTTCCATGATTTCCTGATTCATACAGGCATCTCTTTTCCAGAGGAAAAGGTATCTTCTGACTATCTTGTCATGGACCTTGAGACCAATGGGCCTAGATGGAGGGTAGATGATCTTGTTTCTTTGACCATCTATGATCCACATAGCGGACAGGCCTACCATAGACCTCTTCCGATGGAACATCTGGATGTCCTTTTGACCGGATATCTCAATCATCTGTCCTATGGAGAATGTAGAAAGGCAAAACCCTTGAGCCAGGATGAACTGGACTTTCTTCTCGACCATTTTGATATGGAGTCGAAAAAGATTCTCTTTGTCTCTTCCACCTGTCTATGGGATTTTCATTTCTTGTCCCACTATCAGTCATCCCATTCCCTGGAAGGGTTTGAACATCTTTCCTTTGTCGAATCAGAAGACTTATTTCCCCTCTTTGCCGAATATCTGAAAGATGAAAAGGGAAAGGAAAAGTTATGTCGCATGCTGTCCTTTGAAAAGGACCATGGTAAAGAAAACCTTCCTTATCCTCTTTGCTGTGCCATCAAAGAATTCAGACTTCTTTTGAAGCTACAGAACGAGCCTCTCTTTTTCTATGACAAAGACCAGCTCTGCTCTTATAAAGACGATTATCTCATTCCTTTTGATGATTTTTATCAAGATGACAGGCTTTCCAAGTTTGCCGGTATCAAAAAGAAGCCTGTCGACGGGATAAGGAAACCTGTTTTGAATATCACCTTTCCTGATAACCTGCTGGAAAAGTTCACCATCGATGCAAATTATGTGATATCCTCCCTCTTCAAGGCCTTCTTCAGAAACACGTTGAAGGCAAAGGAAGTCCAAAACAAGGACTTTGAGATGATGAACCTGAGAAAACTGGGTTACTTAGGATGTCTATATGAGGATAGACCACTTCAGTTGAAAGACGAAGCTTTCCTCTTCAGAAGCATGAAGAATATCGATGCCTTAAGATATCAGCAGCTAAGGCCCTATTTGACCAGATTCTATGGGGAGATGAAGCCCATCCTTTTCTATATCCGTGACAAAATCTTCAAGTCGGAGGAAGTCCTCATGCATGAGATCGTCATTTCAGAGGATCACAAGATATATTCCGTATGTCCGTTTTCCTGTAAAAAGAGCATCCTTCATTTTGTCGATCATGACTGCTTCAGCGGAAAAAGAGACCTGTATGACCATCTTGCCCAAAAGCTCTTCTTCCAGGCAAAAGGAAGGGAAGTCTATCTTGTCTCAACCCTGGTCAAGGATGAAGTGATAGCAGAGAATCGATATGAAGTCCACTCTCTTGAGATCCGCCTTGATGAAATCCATTTCAAAGCAAGAAAAGAACCGCATGGCAAGGGAAGACCCAGGAAGAAGGAGCCGGATTACAGACCGAAGGCGGAATTCCTTCTCAACTGAACATTTTTCGTGCAATATCTGAGGGAAACAAATATGACACGGCCTTCCTGTTTTTTTCTGCACCAAGAACGTTACCTTCCGGGATGTTGGTTACCCCAGTGAAACCGATGGAAACGTCAAGGACAATACCATGTTTCCTGCTACTCAACAATCTTTAAGAAAGATGCTTCCGTAAATCCAAAAGCAATTTTAAAACATGGTATGGACTTTTATTTCTTCCGGCAAGAAAAAACAGGCTTTCCATTCAATGGATTGCCTGTTTTTTCATTCATCCTTCTTTTTTTGAGAATTCCTCATAGAAGGAATCATCTATCTTCCAGGCCCTGTGTTCGTCAAGAGCCTTCTTTATGCTCTCCTTTTCGATGCCGGAAGCCTGAATCTTCGAGTCAAGTTCCTTTCCCTTCTCTTCGTAGTTCTCCAGGAAGGTGTGTTCCTTTCCATCGGACTTGTATCCCAAGACCATGTCCAGGTTGACGTTCGAAGCAGCCTGGAAGATGTTTTTTTCGACGACGGGAGAATATTCCTTGACCAGCTTCCTGATGAGATATTTGGTGTTGGCTCTCTGGCTTCCGCCAGAACCGTTATCACAGATGGAACAGTTCTCGGTGAACCTGCATGCGCACTGGATGAATGTCAGCCTATTGTACGTCTTGAAGTCGATGATGTCCTGCTCTCTGATGAGATACATGGGACGGATGACTTCCATGTTGCCGTAATGATCTGAATGAAGCTTGGGAAGCATGGTCTGGAAGCTTCCTGCATTGAGCATGTTCATCAGTGTCGTCTCGATGACGTCGTCATAGTGATGGCCTAAGGCGATTTTGTTGCAGCCCATCTCCTTGGCGATGCGATACAAGGCTCCTCTTCTCATCTTGGCACAGAGGTAGCAAGGCTTCCTGTCGGTGGAGTTGGCGATGTCGAAGATGTCTGTCTCGACGATCCTTGCCGGAATCTCGAGAAGCTTCAGATTGTTTTTGATGACCTGGAAGTTGATGTCGTTGTACCCCGGATTCATGACGAGATACTTCACTTCAAACGGGATTTCCGTATATTCATGGAGGTGTTTGAAAAGGAGAGCCATCAGCATGGAGTCCTTGCCTCCGCTGATGCAGCAGCAGATGGTGTCTCCCGGCTTGATCAGGTCATAGACGATGATGGCTTTGGTAAACTTTCTCCAGATGCGGTATTTGTAGGTCGTGATGAGGCTTCTTTCAATCTCCTGAGTCCTCGTCAGGACCTTCTTTTTCTTCTTGTTGTCTTCTTTGTCAGTCATTTGTGGTATTCTCCCAAAATCTTAAGAAACGTCATGAGCTCCTCTTTCGTCGTGAGGGCAGAAAGAGAGATGCGGAAGCTTGAAGAAGCCCTCTTCTTGTCGTGGTAGATGCTGTTGATCACCTTGCTTGGCGTATTGGTGATGGAACAGGCTGACTTCTGGGATACACAGATGCCGTTTCTGTCTAGATAAGAGACGACATCGAAAGCCTTCTCTCCCAGATAGGAGATGTTGACGACAAAGGGGTTCTCAAGGAAGGAATTGATCAGTACATGGGGATTCTTTTCCAGCTCAGAGACCAAAAAGGAAGAAAGGCTTTTGACATAGTCATAATTTTCTTTTTCATCCTTCAGGGCCAACTCGGTAGCCTTGATGGTCGATGCGATGAGGCCAAGAGCTGGAGAAGAACTTCGATAGATGGATACGGATTTCCCTCCATGGATGAGAGGCGTCAGGACGATGTCTCTTCTTTTTACAAGGACTCCCGTACCGAGGATTCCTCCAAACTTGTGGGGGCCGAAAGAGACAAAGTCGAGTCCGTCTAAGGCAAACGGTATCTTTCCAAGGGCCTGGGTGGCATCGACAAGCAGATATCCACCCGCTTCGGAGACGATTTTCTGTATGGTATGGACGTCCTGGATGGCTCCGGTCTCGCTTTCGACCATGCTGACACATGTAAGGATAGGTCTGTTCTTCAGCTTTTCCTTCAAATCGGAAAGGTCAAGTTTTCCCTTGGAATCGGAAGAAAGAAGCAAGACATCGGCTCCCTTGTCCTTGAGGTAGGCTAAGGCAGCGTTCACGCTGGAATGTTCAAACGGACTGCTTAGGAAGTTCGTCGAATAGCCTGTATGGGATTCAAAGAGACCCTTGATGACCATGTTGTTGCTTTCGCTTGCGCTGGAAGTATAGATGACCTCATATTCTTCTTTGTCTAAGTTGAGAAGATGGTACATCCTGTCATCGATCTCATGGAAAAAGGCCAGGCTTTCCCTTCCTAGGCCATGGATGGAATTGCAGTTTCCTTCATAGGTGGATTCGACCTTGACGAATTCGTCAAGGACATCCTTCCTGACCGGATGATTGCTTGCATAATCTAGATATATCATGGTTGAGATTCTACCATATTCTTTCATCCATGAAGGAAGCAGAGCTTCCACTTTCGAATGTAATCGCTTACTTTGGCGTGTTTCCTCTTTTCCTTCTTTTTTCTTTCAAAGAAGAGAAGAAAGCAATAAAATAGGAGATGTAAAATTAGCAGGTACTAATTTTAGAAAGGGAAGATACAATGAAACAAACCATAACGGAAGAAGAACTGACCTCGTTCGAGGCCGATTTCGAAAGTCAGGGTGACCTGAAATGTCTTCAGAATGCCATCACCAAGAATGGCATCAATGCCTCGACAAGCGATCAGGAACTCATCAGAAGATTAAAGAATACCTTCAGCATCGACCTTGAAAGCGGTGATGTCTGCAACCAGAAGCAGAGTGGAAGATGCTGGATGTTTGCCGGACTCAACGTCCTTCGCACCATCCTCTTCAAGAAGCTCAATGTCAAGAACATCGAGCTTTCCCAGGCCTATCTCCAGTTCTATGACAAGCTTGAGAAGGCTAACTTCCTCCTTGAGAAGGCCATCGCCTTCGCTTCTGAGGATATCAAGAGCAGGAACAACGTCTTTCTTCTTGATTCGGCTTTGGGAGACGGAGGACACTTCGTCATGTTCACCAACCTCGTGAAGAAGTATGGCGTCCTTCCTTTGGAGGAAATGCCTGATCTTGCTGTCAGCCAGGCTACCGGAGAACTCAATGACGTCCTTTCCAATTACCTCGCCCAGGCTTATAAGGAGCTCAGGGAAAAGAAGAACGCCTCTCTCTCGATGGAAGAACTTCAATCCATCAAGGAAGGTTATCTGAAGAACGTCTATAAGATCCTTTGCATGTCCTTGGGAACGCCGGTCAAGGAATTCACCTTTGAATACATGGATAAGGACAACAAGTATCATAAGCTTGAAAAGATGAGCCCGAAGCAGTTCTTCGACACCTATATCCAGGCTGACCTGAATGACTACATTCCGCTTTGCGATGCCCCGATCGAGGGTATGAAGCCTCTTACCAAGTATACCTGTGACCTTGTCAACAATGTCATCGGCGGAGATGATGTCATCTTCTTCAATGTCACCACCAAGGATCTCAAGGAAAGCTTGATCGCCTCTTTGAAAGACGGAGCCCCTGTCTGGTTTGGCAGCGATGTCTCCTCCCAGTCTTTAAGAAAGGATGGCTATCTTGCTTCCGGCATCCTTAAAAGGAAGGAGGCCTTCCATCTTGACTATCATATGGACAAGTCTGCAAGACTCACCTACAGAAGTTCCTTCTGCAACCATGCGATGACTCTCACCGGTGTCAATCTTGATGAAAACGGCAATCCCAACCGCTGGAAAGTCGAAAACTCCTGGGGCAAGGACAATGGCAAGAACGGTTACTATGTCATGTCCGACCTTTGGTTTGATGACTTCGTCTATGAAGTCTTCGTCAACCGCAAATATGTCAAGGAGGAGATTCTCAAGGCCTATGATGAAAGCCCGATCGTCAAGGAAGACCCATTTGATACCCTCTGGGCAAGTATGAGGTAAGAAAAATGAAAGAAGAAATCACACTCACAGGACTGGAAGATACCCGCAAGAAATATCTTGGATGCAGGAAGCATACCGTTCTTCGCCATGCCTTGTCTCTCTCCGAGATGAATTTGGTCTGCAGTAGCCTTGATGAAGTCTCCTCCAGGCAGTTTACCTTCAATGTCGATGTCAAGACCCTCCCTGTCTCAAACCAGAAGAGGAGTGGTAGATGTTGGATATTCTCCGCTTCCACCATCCTCAGGGAAATCATCCAGAAGAAGATCCATGTCAAGGATCAGTTTGAAATCTCCCAGAACTACATCTCCTATTTCGACAAACTCGAAAAATACAACTACTATCTTGAAAACATCCTTCAGTATGCCTTCAAGGGAGAAGAAAGACAAAGCAGGAAGATGGCCTTCCTTCTTTCCGGCGTCGGGGACGGAGGACAGTGGGACATGTATGTCGACTTGGTGAAGAAATATGGTATCGTCCCTAAGGCAGCCTTCCCTGAGACCGCACAGAGCAACAACACGCATCTTTCGACAACGCTTCTTAATTCAGCATTGAGGAAATTTGCCGGCGAAGTCTATGAAAAGATCGAAGAGGGAACCACCTTGGATGAACTCCACGTTCTCAAGACGGAGTATATGGATAAGATCCATGATGTCCTGACGGACTGCTTTGGCCTTCCTCCACAGAAGTTCGACTTTGAATATACGGACGAGGACGGACATGTCCATATCGAAAAGAACCTCACTCCGAAATCCTTCTTTGAAAAATATGTCGGAGATGAAATCGATGAATTCGTCTCCGTCATCCATGCTCCGACAAAGGACAAGGAATATGATAAGACCTACTCCATCGAACTCGTCGGAAACGTCATCGGCGGAAAGCCCATCACCCATCTGAACCTTCCTCTTGAAAGGATTGAAAAGCTCATCATAAATCAGCTCAAGGATGGTGAAATCGTCTGGTTCGGAAGCGATGTCTCCTACTATGGAAACAGGCAGGACGGACTTTGGGATGACCAAGCCTTTGACTATCAGACACCCTTTGGCTTCGACTTCAGGTTCGACAAGGAAAAGATGCTGGACTTCAGTAACTCGATGATGAACCATGCCATGTGCATCACCGGCGTCAACCTTGATGAGAACGGCAAGCCCAACCGCTGGAAGATTGAGAATTCCTGGGGTGACGACATCGGCAAGAAGGGTTATTTCGTAATGAGCGAATCCTGGTTTGAATCCTTTGTCTACCAGGCTGCCGTCAAGAGGAAATACCTCGATGAAAAAGAACTGGAGGCTCTTTCCAAGGAACCTGTCCTTCTTCCACCCTGGGATCCTTTCGGAACATTGGCTGACTGAACACTTGCTTCCTGCTTCGGCGGGAAGCTTTTTCATTGGAAGAGCAACCAAAAAGGCCTCCGCATGAATCATACGGAGACCTGATGGACTACTTGATGACGATGGAGATAATCTTGTTTGGAACGACGATGATCTTGTTCGGTTCTCTTCCGGCAAGGACGGACTGTACACGGTCCATGCCAAGAGCCAGTTTCTTGAGTTCTTCAAGTTCTTCCTTGCTGGCATCCTTCTTGAATTCGATGGTACCCTTGAGCTTTCCGTTGACCTGGACGGCATAGTTGACAGGCTTGCTGTTGAGGGCAGCCTCGTCAGCCTTTGGCCAGGCGACGAAGTCGATGAGACCTTCAAAGCCGAGAAGATGATAGAGTTCCTCACCGAAGTGCGGAACGATCGGAGCAAGGAGCTGGGCAAGGCCAAGAAGGATCTTCTTAGGTAAGCTTGTAGCCTTGTAAAGTTCGTTGACCAGCACCATCAGGGAAGAGATGCCTGTATTGAAATGGAGTATCTCATAATCGGCGGTGCATTTCTTGATGGCGGCATTGTAGACATAGTCCAGCTCAGGATTGTCTTTTTCTGTCCAGAGGCTTGTAAAGTTCTCATCCGTGTAGAGACGATAGACCCTGTCAAGGAAGCTCTTGGCCGATTTCGGACCATTGTTGTCCCATGGCATGGACTGGTCGACCGGACCCTTGAACATTTCATAGAAGCGCAAGGCATCGGCACCATATTCGGCAATGACGTCATCCGGAGAGACCGTATTTCCAAGGGACTTGGACATCTTCTGCCCGTCAGCTCCCAGGATCAGGCCCTGATGGAACAGCTTCTGGAAAGGTTCTTCGGCCTTGAAGATGCCTTCATCATGAAGGAACTTATGCCAGAAACGCGCATAAAGAAGATGCAAGACGGCATGTTCGGCTCCACCGACATAGACATCGACAGGAAGCCAATGGTCGAGAAGCTTCGGATCGCCGATGGCATCCTTGTTGTGCGGATCGATATAACGGGCATAGTACCAGCTGGAACCGGCCCACTGAGGCATCGTATTGGTCTCTCTTTCCCCGTGTTTGCCATCGATGGTGACGTTGAGCCACTTGGAGGCTTTGGAAAGAGGCGGTTTGCCATCCCCGGTAGGCTTGTAGTCATCAAGCTCGGGAAGCTCCAAAGGCAGGTCCTTGTAAGCGACAGGCTTGGTCGATCCGTCGTCCATGTGGATGACAGGAATCGGTTCTCCCCAGTAACGCTGTCTGGAGAAGAGCCAGTCACGAAGCTTGTAATTGACCTGATATCTTCCCTTTCCAAGTTCGATGAGCTTTTCCGTGATGGCCTTCTTGGCATGCTGGTTGTCCATGCCATCGGCAAAGGAAGAGTGGATATGGACGCCGTCTCCCTCATAGGCTGAAGAGGAGCAATCTCCTTCGATGACCTGAATCATCTCAAGATGATGCTTCAAGGCGAAATCATAGTCCCTCTGGTCATGGCAAGGGACAGCCATGACGGCGCCTGAACCATAGGTGGCAAGGACATAGTCTCCGATATAGATGCCGACTTCCTTTCCGTTGATCGGGTTGATGGCATAGCTACCCAGAAAGACACCGGTCTTTTCCTTGCTTCCATCGGTTCTTTCCAGGTCAGACTTGCTTGCTACCTTGTCAAGGTAGGCTTCCACGTCCTTCTTCTGGGATGGAGTGGTCAGCTTCCTGACGAGCGGATGCTCTGGGGCAAGGACGACATAGGTGCAGCCAAAGAGGGTATCTGCCCTCGTGGTGAAGACTTCGATCTTGTCCGTGGAATCTTTGACGTCAAAGACGACGACCGTTCCCTGACTCTTGCCGATCCAGTTCTTCTGCATGGTGAGGGTGGAAGCAGGCCAGTTGATGGTCGGAAGTCCGGCAAGAAGCTTGTCTGCATAGGCAGTGATCTTGAGGACCCACTGCTTCATCGGACGGCGTTCGACAGGATATCCTCCACGTTCGCTCTTTCCGTCGATGACCTCTTCGTTGGCAAGGACGGTGCCTAAGGCAGGGCAATAGTTGACAAGGCGGTAGTCCTCATAGGCAAGTCCCTTCTCATACATCTTGAGGAAGATATACTGCGTCCATTTGTAATAGTCCGGATCCGTCGTCTTGATTTCCCTGTCCCAGTCATAGGAAAAGCCCAGCCTCTTGAGCTGGCGACGGAAATTATCGATGTTCTGATTGGTATAGATGGCCGGATTCTGGTTGTTCTTGATGGCAAACTGTTCGGCCGGAAGACCAAAGGCATCATAGCCGATAGGATGAAGGACGTTAAATCCCTGCGCCCTCTTCATTCTGGCCAAGGCATCGGTAGCCGTGTAGCCTTCGACATGGCCGACGTGAAGGCCGACGGCAGAAGGATATGGGAACATATCCAAGACATAGAACTTCGGTTTGGAGAAATCATAGCAGTCGGTCTTGTAGGTGTTTTCCTCCTCCCAGACCTTCTCCCATTTTTCTTCTATCGATTTGAATTCATAACCCATTGTTAGATCTCCTGATGATAAGCAGAGAAAATTATACTATTTTTCTTATTTATAAGGAAGAAAGCAAAAGAAGTTTCAATGATTTTGTTCTTCCTCTGAAGACGGTTCTTCTTTTTTTTTCATATGCAGATAGAAATGATAAAAAGTCCTCAGAAGAGAATGCAAGAAAAGAAGGATATTCAAAGAGATCTCAAAAAGGCTAAAGTG
>JAJVUU010000022.1 GCA_021621525.1 Caryophanales bacterium | reverse complement strand
ATCTAAAACTTACCCTATCAAGGCAAAACACGGGTATATTCTTGCGATTGCCATACGGATTCCTGTTTGAAATAGACTTTCATTTTTCAAAAAAGTATAATGATGAGGATGCTTACTTTTTTGCGAACGGATTTCAAAGAATCTCGTCCTACAGGAAAAACGGTATGTGATTTCTGCCTTTTCCTTTTTATCAGTCTCTTGACACCCATATTTACTTTGGGGAAATTTGATTTTTCCAATTCGGACATCAGGCCTGGAAATATACCTGACTTTTTTTCTTTTGCGAAATATTATCCTGGCATTTCCCCGAGTCTTTCTTTTACGCTAGCTTTAGGTGTGATTTATCTGGGACTGGTTTTTCTTCTTCTTTATCGAATGAGGCGCGCGATCAAAGTGTTTTCTCTTCCTACCTATATACTTCTGGCCTTCATGGTAGTGAGAACCTTCCAGGTGTTCATGCAACCCTATGGCGAACAGATTTATCAATATGTCGTACCCGTCGATGGACATGTGGTTGATATCACATATTCCGGATTCACGGTTTCGGAACGTTTTGTCACTCTCATCGACGACTTATGCTTCTATTCCTATCTTTCGGTTCTTTTCCTTGTTATAAAAAGCCTTGGAAAGAAAGGCAAGTTTCTTTTCCGCCTTCTTTATGTGCTGATTGAATTGGTAGTCTTGTCGATGGTCATCTATTCGGTATTATTTGAAAGCGACATGTTGATCAACAACTTTAAATTCTTCTTCTTCCATCAGAATGGAAACGTCACGTGGCTTTTGGATTTAAAGGCTTATACAACTGGAAGGAACGTATTTGGATTCTTTCTTTTATTTGGTGGCATCTTCAGCCTTGCCGATTTCATCGAAAAGCCAAAGATGATTCCTTTCCTTCTTTATTTATGCTATACAGTGTTATCATTTTTGATATCCTCCAAGACACCATTTATCCTTCTTTTCCTTATGGGTGCCGTCACTCTTCTTATGTTCCCGATTCTATATTTCAGGAGAAATAAGTTCTGGTCTTCTTTATTTGTCATTTTGGCTGTTTCGATGATTGGTTTCCTTCTTATCTCTAAATTTGTTTTCCCGAAGTTCTATCATGATAACATCGAATTCCTTTTTCATCATTTCACTGCCATGGCAACCATGTATGCCAGAAAGGACCTTTCCATGGCTGGATTGAGTATGATCGATACGAAGCATTTTTTCCTTGGATATTCCAAATATCCGTTCATCAATATTTTCCAGCAATATGTCTATGCAAATCCATATTTAGACCAGAGAGTCACATATACATGTCACAATTCCTTCTATGACCTTCTTTTGTATTATGGTATCTTCGGGCTTGTTTTCATGGCAGTCTTTTTCGGATTCTTGTTTTCTCGTCTATACTCTGATATGCTTGCCAAAAAGAAAAAAATCAATTTCTTTTATCTTTTGATTTGGATAGCCTTACTATTTTATTCATATTCCGAACCACGCTTCCTTTTGCTTGAAGAAGGAACCTCTGTCTTTTTTGCCATCCTTCTGACTTTCCCTTACGTTCGCCAGGAAGATAGCTTCCTTAGGAATACGTTGACAAGGAAGCTCTGATTTCGCCGATTCTCTCTAAGTTGGTTTAAAAAAGGGGTCAGCTATTAGCTGACCCGAACATATTTGGATGCTCTTTTTTATTTGCTCAGATAGTCCTGATAGACTTCCTTGATGGTTTCATAGATATTATGCTGAGGCTCCCAGCCAAGAAGCTTGGTGATCTTGGAATGGTCACAGCAGCTATATGGGTTATCGCTCGGACGGATGAGATTTCCGTCGACGAAGACGTTGAGTTTCAGTCCTGTCAAGGAAATGATGTAGTCGACAAGCTCTTCCAAAGGATAGGAGATACCATATCCTATGTTATAGATTTCCTCGCTCTTGGAAGATTCAATGACCATGCGATACCCTCTGACCAGGTCTTTGACATCCAGGAAGTCACGGCTGACTTTTAAGTTACCGGTATAGATGGTTCCGTCATCCTTGCCTGCCTTTTTAAGTTCGGCGGCCTGTTTGCAAATCATAGGAACGAAGAAGTTTTCGTTCTGGCCGACACCGGCATGGTTGAATGGTCGTACACAATATATCGGCATTTCATATTTTTCATGATAGACAGAAGCAATCTTTTCCTGACAGATCTTGGAGATTCCGTATGGAGATGTGGAACGCATTTCGCTATTTTCATCAAGCATTTTCAAAGACGGGGCATATTGATCTCCGCTTCCGACAAGAAGAATCCTCGGCTTCATGAAGAAGTCTTTGCAAGTTTCTAAAATGTTCAGCGTTCCTGTGAGGTTGACGGCCATCATTCTTTGTGGATTCTTCCATGCCTGGCCGACACCGCCGACGTCTGTAAGGTTGAAGATGTGTGTCGGATTTATCAGGTTGATGAGGTTCTTGACGGCTTTGAAGTCTGTCACGTCACAGTTATAGAACCCATCAAAACGATAGAATTCCTCTACTGGCTTGATGTCAGAACCGAAGACTTCATATCCGTTGTCCTTCAGCTCTTTTCCAAGATAGACGCCACTGACACCGGCAATACCGAATATAAGAGCTTTCTTCATAAATGGATTCCTCCTTGTATACAAGTTTGTTACTATCTATTACTATACCTTATTGTAAACCCTTTCTCAACCTTTTTGGACAGAAATCATGGAAAGTGATACATTTTAATGGAATAGCAAGCTTCCTTTCCAGACGATTTTGAAACACATTCATAAAAAATGGCAAATTAAAAGCGTAACAGTGATACAATGAAATCATGATTGCATCCAGGATTCTTTTAAAGCAGAAATCATTCATTCTTGATAGGACGATGAACGTTCTTATCTATGGTAAGAGGAAAGCCTTCCCGGTACTTGTCATACCAAGTCAGGACGGAACTGCCTTTGATTACGAACACTTCGGGATGGTAGGAGTTTTGAGGCCATATCTGGATAAAGGCTTGATCCAGCTTTTTTGTATAGACTCCATGGATAAGGTTTCTTTTTCCGATACTGACGGAGATCCCGAAACGAGGATTCAAAACCAGGAAAAATACTATCGTTATGTGATTGAGGAAGTCCTTCCGCTGATTCGCCGTAACTGTCGCTTTCGTTCCAGAATCCTTCTGACAGGAAACTCCATGGGAGGATATCATGCTGCGAATTTCTTTTTCCGCAGGCCTGATCTGTTTGAAGGCTTCATTTCCTTAAGCGGTATTTTTGATGCCTCCTTGCTGATGAACGGATATATGTCTTCATTGGTCTATCTCAATTCTCCGATTCATTCCCTGGAAAATATGCAAAAAGATCATCCGTATGTCAGTATCTATAAGAATAGGTGTATCTATCTTTGTGTCGGAAGAGGCAAGTGGGAAGAAGAAGGCCTTCGCACCCAACCTATACTGACTTCTCTTTTGGAAGAGAAGGGGATTCCGGTCTTCTCCGACTATTGGGGATATGATGTCAATCATGACTGGTGCTGGTGGAGAAAGCAGATTGTTTATTTTATGGATATGGCATTGAAGAGAATAAAAGTTCATTATCCAACGATATTGAGAAAAGTATGACGTATTGACCTTTTTGTAAGCAAAAAACAGGCTTCTTTTCTTTTTTAAAAAAAGACCGTGCAATTTCCTTCTTTCATGACAATAGATAAATGAAGGAGATTTCATTGCCTTATGGAAGCAAAGTCAAGAGGTAAAAACAAACCCAAGAAGATGTCGAATTTTCTCCATAGGGTTACTCAATCAAAGGGTAGCTCTTGCGGGACAGCTTATTATCTTCAGCGCAAAGATGATGTACTCTGCACCGAGGAAGACTTAAGGAACTATTCCAAATGTTGTAAGCAGATTCAAGAAGCGGAAAAGAGATTGGAAGAAAAGACGAGACATCTTGTCTTTTGTGAAAAGAATTCGACGTTATATTTGAAGCTGAGAATGGAAATATCTGTCTTGGAAAATGAAATCCAGACACAGATATCCCGACTCTTTGCTCTTGTCGGAACAAAGATCTTTCAGATGTATCATATCGATGCCTTTGAGCCCGGATGTAAGGAGATTCCTCCGTAGGAATGACATCCGACCCTGTCAAAGGCTGAAGAAACATGCAATGCCTGTCAGTCAGGCACTAGGTTGGGCCACAGCCGACGTTATGCCCGGTGACATTCTGTAAGACTTGCTTGCAAGCTGGGGTGGATGAACCAGGAAACCCCGATGGGGGTATGGGAATGATTGCATTGTTTTTGTACAGATTTGTATATATGTGTGGTCGGTAACCACTTACTTGTGGTTGATTCGTTGATATCTTCAATGGAATCTTCTATAAGAAGATTGTGATTGGAGAAATTAAAAGATGAATTTTGTTTTCATTTCGCCCAACTTTCCTTTGAATTACTATCATTTCGTTGTTGCGTTGCATAAAAACGGAGTGAATGTCCTTGGAATCGGAGATACTCCTTATGACAATCTCCGTTATGAACTCAAGGAAGCTCTGACGGAGTACTATTATGTCTCTGATTTGTCGAACTACAATGAATTGATAAAAGCCATGGGATATTTTACCTATCGCTATGGAAAAATAGATTGGGTTGATTCGTTGAATGAATACTGGCTTGAAAATGATGCCAGGCTCAGAAGTGATTTCAATATTCAGACTGGGTTGAATGCTAGCGAGATTGCTCGCTATAAATTAAAGTCCGTCATGAAGAAGTATTATACTTTGGCGGGCGTTAAGACCGCAAAATGGCATATCGTTTCCTCAAAGCAGGATTGTCTGAAGTTCATCGATGCAGTCGGCTACCCTGTCATTGTCAAGCCAAACAATGGCGTCGGTGCCAGCGATACCTGGAGAATTTCCAATGAAAAGGATTTGGATACATTCTTCTCCAGGAAAAGAGAAATAGACTACATCATGGAAGAATATGTCGATGGCTATATCAGGACGTTCGATGGTGTATCTGACAGCCTTGCAAGACCGATTTATTCCTGCAGCCATGTCGAAACAGATTCCTTGATGGATTGTGTCAATTATGGTCATTCCGTCTGGTATTATGTCGATAAGGATATTCCCTATGAGTTGAGGACTGCCGGAGAAAAGGTGCTTCTTGCCTTCCAGGCTAAAAATCGTTTTTTCCATTGTGAATTCTTCATTGCCAATACGGATAAGCCTGGACGGTGGAAGAAAGGAGAAGTCATTGGCTTGGAGGTCAACATGAGAGCTCCCGGCGGTTACACCGTCGATATGGAAGACTTTTCAGGTTCCCTGGATTTATATCAGGTCTGGGCTGATATGGTGGCTTATGGCGAAAATCGGCATCCCCTTGGAGATACCAGGTATTATTGTTCCTATGTTGCCCAGCGTGATGCCAAGCAATATGTCCATGACCATGAAGACATCATGGCTAAATATGGTCCTGTTCTCAAGATGAACGGAGATATTCCTCAGGCCATCGCCGATGAGATGGGTGACCATTTCTATATTGCTGACTTCAATGATTTCAAGGACGTCAAGGCATTTGCCAAGTATTGCCTTGAGGAGAAGGTGAAGACGAACGATATTGTTCTTGATGAAAAAGAGGACGTAGCAGCCAAGAGTGACTGAGACGTCCTTTTTCAAACTAGTTTTCTTCTTCCCATTTCTTGTAAACTTCAGGTGTATATCCGACACTAGCTTTTTTTCCGTTTCTGACAATCGGTGTGGCAATCAAGTGCTGCAATTCGAGGAGCTTGTCGATTTTGGCTTCATCGGAAAGATAATCCAGCAAAGAAAGGTTTGTCTTGTCCTTGGATTTATAGTTGATCATGCTTTGAAGACCGACGGCATTCATGACGGATATGAATTCACCTTTGGCCATACCTTTGTCATTCATGTCGATGTATTGGAAACGGATGGAACGTTCCTTGAAGTATCTCTGTGCCTTTTTTGTGTCGAAATCTTTGTTTTTTCCAAAAATCTGTATGTTCATGGAAAGCCTCTCTGCTTCTTCTCCATTATAGCCAAAAGTTGGTATCAAAATCATCCTTCAGACTCCTTAAAGGCAACTTTTCATCTATGAAATGCTGCATTATAAAAAGGTTGAGAGACAAACAATGGCATTTTTAAGAATTATTAAAGAAAGAAGAGACGTTTCATATTAAAATATATTCGTTCAGAAAAGTGAGGCCCTTTATGAAAGAACTGATAGAAAGTGAGAAACTGGAGACCCTGGCCCTTCAGCTGGTGGATGAAATAAGGCACAAGAAGGATGCTTTTTCAGTTTCTACCATCATCATTCCACATAAGAATATGGAGGGGTATTTCAAAAGCGTCTTTTTGAAAAACGATGCAGGTGTCTTGATGAACGTCCGCTTCCTGAAACTCGAAGATGGTCTTCTTTCTCTTTTGGATATGGGAGATAATTATCATATCGTCAGCAAAGGACTCCTTCGTGAGTTTTTATTGAAATATTTGTCTATGGAAGATAATAAAGATGAATTTCCTGATGACATTTCTTCTTATTTATATAAAAACGGCAAACTTGATGCCATTCAGCTTTATGATCTTGCTGATTCTGTGGCTTCTCTTTTTCTGGATTATGACAAGGAAGCAATCGATATCATCGGTTGGCAGAAAAAGGTCTATGATGAAGTGATGCGTGAACTATATTCCTATCGGAAAGGAACGCTTCGCTATCTTTACGGACATCGCCAAGGCTTCTTGGAAAAAAGGGAAAAAGTGTATTTTTTCGGTTTCTTTTCCTTTGATAAGACATCCGTGGATATTTTAGATGCCTATTGTGAAGCTCATGATGTCAAATGCTATTTTCTGAAGCCTTCCTTAGATAAGAAAAACGAAATTTCAGTTCTTTCGGCTCCCTCCAGGATGCGAGAGACAGAGGCTGTCCATTCGACTATCTGTCATTTGCTTCAGCAACCGGAGAACCATTATTCTGATTTTCTGGTCCTTGCACCGGACATCACTTCATATAAGAATGAAATCAAAAGAGTCTTTTCCCAGGATAACATCAATTTTCCGGATGTCCCGTTTTCCATCAATGGTTCCATAGGCAAGGATAGCGACCTAAAGGAAGGCCTTTGTAAGCTTTTGGAAATCGCAAACAAGGGATATTATACGAGATTGGACTTCTATGAACTGATTCATAATCCTATGATTGCCCAGGCGAGAGAAATCAGCAAGGAAGAACAGGATGAATTTCCTGAAGCTATTCTGAACATGAATGTGTATCGTAGAAAAGACAGCATGGATGATTTTGATTATGCCAAGAAACGTCTTCTTTTGTCCAAGCTGGTTTCCTATCATAACGTCGATGACTCTCTTGTCGAATTGGAGCAAGGAAGCTATCTTCCCTATCATACCATCGGTATGGATGATGATGCCATTCTACATTTCGTGAATCTGATCGATGACATCGATGCCTTCATCGATGCGGTTCACTCTTTTCCTTGCATCACTCCTGAAAGTCTTCACCATATAAGTCAGGAGCTTTCCAAGTGGTTCTCTGTTTTGGATAATCATGGAGCCGAAACAAACCAAGATTTTGTCAAGGTACAAAATGAGCTGTATCGATTTGAAGAATATGGCCTTGCCAATGGAAATATTCCATTGATGACGCTTTTTTATTCTTTGAAAGACATGGTTTTTTCTTCTTCTGAAGATGGTCCTTTATATACCAGAGGCATCACATTTGCTGATTATCATGAGGAAGCCATTCTTTCAGCCAAGTATATTTTCTTTTTGGATGCCAGTTCAGCCAATTTTCCAAAGGTGAAGATAAGAAGTGAGCTGGATATCCGTAAGGAATTGACCCCGCCTTTGTTCGAATCATTTCTCCTTCAGGCTGAAAATGCCGAAAAAGCCTTCTATGTCAGCTACGTCAACCGTGATTTGAAAAGCGATGAGGAATTTTATCCGTCCAGCTTCCTTGTCACTCTGGAACAATATTTCCATCTTGAACATCATGAACATACCATCAACATCGATGAGACGAGAAGCTATGATACATTGTTCACCAAGAAGGAATTCAAAGACAAGGATTATTTCAATGATCTTCTAAGCATGAAGGATGAACCTGATATTCTTCATGAAGAAGACGATTCAGAAGACGAGTACGACGGAAAGATAACCCTTTCCAATATCAAAAACTACCTGACTGAACCATTGAAATACAAGGCGTCAAGACAATTCGGCAGGAATGCCGATGTCTATGAGAAGACTCAGAATGAATTCGAGCCTTTCTCTCTTGACAGTCTGACCAGGAGCAATATGACAAGTTCCATCATCGCTTCCTTCCTTCATGAAAAGCGAGAATATATCGAGAATGCTGACAAGGAGGCTTATAAGAGGGGCTTTGAAATCATGCACTCGCTTCCTGATATCAACGAAGATATCAAGGACAAGGAATTCAACAGGATGATCGATGATTGCCAGAAGGTCATCGATGGTGTCAATCATGTTTCCCATCTGAATTATGAAATCATCAGGCTTCCTGACCTTCGTCTCAAGGATGAAAAGGAAGAATGGGTTCTTCTCTGCGACAATGAATTCTGTCGGTTTATCGACCAGTCTACGCGATATTATTTTGTCCTGAAGCCGATTTCGAATGACAGGCATGCTTCAGCGGATAAGTTCCTTTATGTCTATGCCGCTGCCCTTATGGATATCGCAAGTCAGGAATCCCCTTATTTTTTCCATATAATTTTGAAATTCGGTGAATCCCAAAGGGAATTCGATGTGGATAAGGAAACGGCCATCCACACACTCAATATGATTCATCGTCATATGATGAATCATGACAATCGTTGCTATCCGATAGCCTTCTTTGAAAAGAAAGACGCCAAGATTGATAACCTGGATTCATTCTACAATGAATTGAACGGAGAACATTCGCCTTGGAATTTCTTTGATTATGCAAAATTGTTCGATGCAAGCAAACTAGGATATACAAGATACCAGTTTAAGGATGAGATTTCCTTAGAAAAAGAACGTATTTCTGATGAAATCCTTTTCTTACATTACGAAAAGATGGAGGAAAATGAAAATGGGGGTGAATAAGTTTGATTTGAACAGCTTCAGCCCGTTGAAGAACTATGTCATCGAGGCATCGGCAGGTACAGGAAAGACCTATAACATCATTCAGATCGTCGATAAGCTCGTCAATCTATACCATTATGACCTAAGCTCCATCCTGATCGTCACCTATACGGAGAAGGCGGCCGGAGAACTCAAGAACCGTATCCGAAACAAAATCCATGGCGTGGATATCAATCAGGCATCCATCTATACCATCCACTCTTTCTGTATGAACACCATCAAGGAATTTGGTATTTCCGCAGGCGTTCCTTTGGGTTTGTCCACCATTTCCAACGAACCGTTGATTGCCTTTGCCAACCAATATCTCAGGCAGGGAAAAATCCTGGATGAAATCACATCCTTTGTCGATGCCGATGAAAAATATGATGTCGACAAGTGTGTCAGAGTCTTCCTGGATGCCTTGTCTAGATATTATCTCGATTTTGATTATCAGGAAGACAAGGACATCATTTCCCTGGAGCAAAACGAAGATACCAGATTTGAAACCTGGTGTTATAAGCTCTTCAGGGATAGCCGTAAGGCTGAGGTCATCCAGGATCTGTTTGCCGTTCCAGGAAACGAAGAATTAAAGAGAAACTATGAGGTGGCCAAAACCATCATCAATAAACAAGGCGTCTCTTTTGCTCAGGAACTTGATGGATGCTATCAGCAGGGATTCAACTATGACGGTGTTCATTTCAAACGCACCAAGACGATGAGCGAAGAACAAAAAGAGGCTTTCGTTTTCTTTTCTGATATCAAGAAGATGTTGAAGGACATCAAGCTCAACAAATATCTTTGCAAGGTCTATCTGAAGGATTTCTACATCCAATGGCAAGAAGAAAAAAGGAAGAACAAGGAACAAAGTTTCGACGACATGATCCGCACGGTCAGGGAATCCACGCTTCACAATCCCCGCTTCTTGAAGAAGCTCAGAGACAAATACAGGTTTGCCATCATCGATGAGTTCCAGGATACCAATCAGAAGCAGTTCGATATCTTCTCTGAAATCTTCATGAAGGATGACCGACATCATATCATCGTCGTCGGGGACCCGAAGCAATCCATCTATTCTTTCCAGGGTGCGGATGTCAATGTCTATTACAAGGCTGTCAGCATGATTTCCTCGATGCCAAACGGAGAGAAATGTCTTCTTGCAAAGAACTACCGTTCAACGCCGAATATGGTCTCTTCCTGCAACCATCTCTTCCAATTCTATAATTTCCATGGCACTGAATTCGTCGATAGCGAATACTGCACGAAAGACGTGGACGGAGATGAACATGAAGCCCTTTTTGATGGAAAAGAAGCCAAAGCCTTTTGGATTGCAGACAAGGACCTCGGACTTGACAGCAGAAGCTTTGCCATGATTGCCGTCAAGAAAATCATCGATTGCTGCTCAATCGATTCAAAGACGAAGCAGACTCGGCTGCGTATCAGGGGAAAAGGAGAAAAAGAGTTCAGGAACGTAACCTTCCGTGATTTTGCCGTTTTGGCAAGGACATCCAATGAGATGAAAGATGTCTCCAATGCTTTGAAGAATGCCGGCATCCCCTATCTCAGGAACAAGGATCCCAATCTGTTCACCGGCAAGGAATGCGCGGATTGGATTGCCCTTTTTGAAGCTTTGGAGTGCAAGGATTTCACCGGCAGGAATATCAATTATTATAAAAAGTCTCTGTTCACCAGCTTCTTCGCCATTCCTCTTTCCAAGATTGAGGTCATCAATGAAAATGACGCCTTTTCTCCCCAGCGCAGGAAAATCGACAGATGGCGTGATATCGCCCATGAAGAGAAATGGGAAGATCTCATCGATGACATCCTGGTTTCTTCTGAAATCAGCAAGAACCTGCATGGCCTAAGCAATATGCAGTCCTTTGGTATCTTCAGACAGATTGGAAGCGTCGCCATAGAATACCTTTCCCAGGGGCATGATCTTTCTGATTTGATTCGTTATCTGAAGAACCTTCAGGAAGGAAAGGGTGAAGATGCTTCTGCCACCATCGAAAGGTCGACGAACTTTGATTGTGTTCAGATCATGACGATGCATGCCTCCAAAGGACTTCAGTTCCCGGTCGTCATCGCCGTCGGAGGCTTCGTCGAGCCCAATCGTCAAGGCAGTGTATTTACGTTCCATGGTCCGGACAAGCATCAGTATTTGATTTTCGAGAAAAGGGAAGAATGTCAGATAGACGAGACGGAAGAATGGAAACGCCTCTTCTATGTTGCCTATACGAGAGCTCAGTTTGTGATGATCCTTCCTCTTTATGAGAAATTCGGGCAACCCTTCCTTTATGAGACGCTCAAGAACCTGATAAACCAACATAAAGAAGACTATCTGTCCCTTGCCGATGATGATAGAAAATATGACCAGCTTCAGAAAGAGACCAGTCTTATTCTTCAGGCCAAAGAAAAACCGCAGGATGATTCACCGACACAACAGATTGCTACGCTGAAGCAGATGGTTTCGGATGGACCGAATAAGAAGACCTATACCCATTCCTATTCTTCTCTTTCCCATCCCAAAGATGAGGAGGATGAAGACGATGAAGACCTCCATGGCCTTTCCAGGTTTGATAAGTACGGATTCTCTGTCAAGACTTTGACGGCAAAGGAGGAACCTATGGAATTTCCCATAGATTATCCAAAAGGTGCCCTGATAGGAACCATCCTCCATGCCATCTTTGAAAAACTGAGATTCCATCGCTATGATTTCCACCTCCAGGAACAGATTCAGGCAAGGTTCGAAGAAAACGGACTTGAAATGAAGGAAGACTGGCTTGGACCGACAAAGACCATGGTTGAAAATGTCATGAATGCACTCTTCCCTGTCATCCATGGAGGAAATGCCATCGAAGGAACGTTCTCCTTAGATGAAATCACGGAACAGGATAGAAGGGCTGAAGTGGAATTTGATTTCAACAGGGAGGGAGAGAGGCTGAAGAATTGCTTCAACGGTTTTATCGATCTTCTTTTCAGAAGAGGAGAATATTATTCGATCGTTGACTGGAAATCGGATAGCCTCAACGATGATTTCCTGTCTTATCATGAGACAAAGGATCTGAAAGCCAGGGTTGATTCTGCCTATTCTATCCAGAGAACCTTATATGCATACACCTTGATTCAATACCTGAAGCCATTCTATCCTGATCTTGATGAGGAAGAGATCTATTCTCAACATTTCGGAGGAGTCTACTATGTGTTTTTGAGGGGATGTGAAAAGAATACCGGGAATGGCATCTATGCCCATACCTGGAGAAACTACAGTGAACTGAAGAAATCCTTTGATGAAATCATGGAAGAAAAAGTAGGAGGAAAGCGATGATGGAATACCAGGTGTTTTATGATCTTCTGGAAGAGAGCAGGCTTCTCACACCGATATGGAAGAAAGTAGCTTCTTTTCTCTATGAAGAGATTGCTGATGAAGAAAAAGACGCCATCGTCTGCCTTTTTGGCATTTACTTTTCTCTTCTGGATGATGGCAACATCTGCATGTCCTTAGACCATGATGTGTTGAAGACAAAATTTGAAAAGAAGCTTCAAGCCAATCGTATTCTATTGATGAGCCAAGGCGTATATGATGAGAAAAAAGACAAAACCTTGAGCGATGAAATAAAATTGCTTCTTGATGAAAAGCTTTATTTGATGAATGAAAACACCTTGTCTGGTATCGTCGGTCAAAAGAAACTGTTTGAAATCGAAGAAGGCTATCTATATGCCAGGAAATATCAGGAAGCAAGAAAGTCAATCCTGACATCCCTTGAACGCCTCTTTGTCGGACAGAGTCAAAATGAAATCGCCTTTTCCTATTGGGATATCGTCAAGGATGGATTTTCATTGTCTAAGGGTCAGGAACTTGCCGTGGAGGAAGGCTTGAGCAAAAATCTTCTCATCACCGGAGGACCCGGAACCGGAAAGACGACGTCGATTCTTTTTCTTCTGCTTGGCATCTTAAGTCAGAATCCATCCGATGACGTCTATCTTGTCGCACCCAGTGGCAAGGCAAGCAGCAGGATGAAGGAAAGCATCCTGAAGGGACTCGGCAATATCAAAAAGGAATATATTGCTGCGCATCCTGACCTGTTTTTGAAAATTGATTCCTTGGAGGAATCTACCATCCACAGACTTCTTTCAACGGATCGTACGACAGGAGGCTTCCTCTATGGGAAGAACCATCGGTTCAATCAGGATTCCGTCTTCGTCGTCGATGAAGCCAGCATGATTGATATATGCCTTTTTGATTCTCTTCTTTCAGCTATCCCTGATGGGGCAAGAGTGTACCTCATGGGGGATAGGAATCAGCTTCCCAGCGTCCAGTGCGGAGCCGTCTATGGTGACCTCCTTAGGAGAAAAGACCTTCAGGACCATATCGTGTCCCTGGATGAATCCATTCGCTTCGGAAAGGATACACAGATTTACAGGCTGGCCGAGAGCATCAATTCCGGGACTGAGCTTCCCGTCCATGCAAAGGACTGGAAAGATCTCAATGAATTCCGTGTTGAAAAAGATGATCCAAACAAACCGATTTTCTATTATTCGGACAGGATTTCACCAAAGGATTTCAAATCCGGCATCATGAGAGTCCTTTCTAGATGGGGAGATGTCTTCTATGCTTCCCTTCAGAAGGATGCCATGCAATTGGATGCCAAGGATATTTCCTCCATGAATTCATTATATGAAAAGACGGAAAATGCCAAGATCCTCTCAGCTGAAAACGAAGGAGATATCGGAGTAAAGAAAATCAATGCCTATATCAAAAAGGAATTCATCGATATGAGACAGAGGACATCCTATCTTGGCTTCTACCCCGGTGAGCTTCTGATGGTCAACAAAAATAACAGGATCCTTGACCTTTACAACGGAGACAGCGGCATCTTGGTCAGCTTCAAAAAAGACCCGGCCATCTATTTCATGGTCAAGAAATCATCCCTCATCGTCTCCCATGAGGGCAAGGAAGATGGACATATCTTCAAGCTCGGCGATTTCCTTTTCTACCCGATTTCTTTGATTTCACGCGACGAAATCGATTTGGCCTATGCCATCACCATTCATAAATCCCAGGGTTCGGATTATAAGAACATCCTTGTCTTTCTTCCAAGACAGGAGGGACATCCTCTGCTCAGCAGGCAGATCGTCTATACTGCCATCACAAGAACCAAAGGGAACACCTATCTGGTTTCTTCTCAGGATAGGTTGGAAGAAGCAAAGGATCGCTTTGACGAGAGAGATACAAACCTCTATCAATGAAATGATGCCATCTGTTGCTGATACATCAATCATGGTGTCTGATTGGAGAATCATATGAAGTTTACATTGGAACCTTTTGTCCGCAAAAAGGCAGAGGAAGAAAAACTGCTAGAGTATGGTTTTAAGAAAGATGGGGATTTCTATGTCTATTCTTTTTTGATGAAAAAAGATTTCAAGGTCATATGGAAGGTGAAGGACGGGTTCTTGTTTTCCGTGGATGCTGTGGATACTGTCACTGAGGAACCCTATGTCCTTTTGGATACGGAGCTGGCATGCGGTCAATTCATCTCTTCTTTGAGGACTGAATATCTTCAAAAAGCAGGCGAAGTCATTTCCGCCTGCTTCTCACCCTGCTATTGTTCATCCCTTCAGGCTGAACGGATTCTGGATGAAATCCATCGCAAGTATGGTATCCTTCCTTCATTTCCCTTCAAAGGGAAAGATAGGATGTTCCCGGTTCTCACCCATGAAGACGGGACGTGGTTTTCGCTTATCATGGAGGTATCCAAGGATACCTTGTATCCTTCTTCCAAAGAAAAGGAAATCATGAATCTGAAGGCAGAAAAGGAAAAGATTCCTGTTCTTTTAAAAAGGGATGGCATCTATCCTGCGTACCACATGAACAAGTCCCATTGGATATCCTTGTCGTTGGACGAACGGCTTTCGGATGACGAAATCATGTCCTTGGTAGATGACTCCTATCTTCTTACAAAGAAAGATCAGCCTTCCAGCGAATGGGTCTATCCAAGCAACCCAAAGACATATCCTTTGGAGGAAGAACTTGATAAGTATGGAAAAATACTATGGCAGAAGAATAAATCGACGAAGAAAGGAGACATCGTCTATCTTTATTCAGGGCTTCCGGATGGATGTCTTCTTTATAAGACGATGGTCAGCAAGGATGACTGCGGATTTGATACGGAATACGGAAAGGAGACGATGGAACTCACCCTTCTTGAAAAATACGACAAATCCTTTCTTCCCTTTGCCAAGCTGAAAACAATGTCTTTGACAAGCATCCGTGGACCTAGAAGGATTCCTAAGGAACTCTCCGATTATCTGAAAAAACAGGGTAGTTGAATTTCAATGATGTAAGTGATGCACCAGTTTTTAGGTAAAAAACAAATGCCTTCCCTTTTGGGAAGGCGAGTCATTAGTTCATCCATCCAGGATCGGAGGGATTCTTCTGGAATTTCAGAAGCTTGCTGATATCTTCTTTGGAAATATAGTTTTCCTCGGCGGCAATGGAAACCAAAGTTTCAAAGTCGGAAAGAGAATGGTTCTCGCAATTGTCGGCTTTTAATTTTTCTTTTCCTTTTTCAAGGTTATAGGTGAAGATGGAAACGATGCCAAGGACGATGGCTCCTTCTTCCCTTAGGATGTCAACAACTTCCAGAGAGGAACCTCCGGTGGAGATGAGGTCTTCGACGACAACGACCTTCTTGCCTTTCGGAGAAACACCCTCGATTTGATTTCCTCTGCCATGGTCTTTGTGACCGCTTCTGACATAGCCCATCGGAAGTCTCATCTTCTCAGCGACGATGGCGGCATGGGCGATTCCGGCCGTGGATGTTCCTTCAAGGACCTCGACATCAGGATAGTATCTTAAAATGGTATCCTTGAGTCCTTCTTCGACGACTTCACGGACATCCGGATAGGAAAGGGTGAGCCTGTTGTCGCAATAGATTGGAGACTTGATGCCGCTGGCCCAGGTGAATGGGTCCTGAGGCTTGAGGAAGACTGCCTTGATCTTGAGAAGATTGCTGCTGACCTGCTTGGATAATTCTTTTTCGTTCATGTTATTCGAACTCCTTTACACATTTCTGATAGGCGGAAACCGGATTTTCAGCCTTGGTGATGCTTCTTCCTACGACGATGAATGTGGAACCGAGTTCCTTTGCCAAAGATGGCGTAGCAACTCTTTTCTGGTCATTGGCATCATCTCCGGCAAGGCGGATTCCCGGAGTGACGGAGATAAGTCCCATCTCCTTGATGATCGGGGCCTCCAAGGCGGAACAGACGACACCATCCAGGCCAGCCTTCTTTGCATTTCCTGCATAGGTCTTTACGACTTCATCGACCTTATGGTCGATAAGAAGTTCGTCATGGAGAATCTCATCATTGATGCTGGTGAGGACGGTGACGGCGATAAGCCTGGTCTTTTTTCCGGATTCTGTCGCATCCAGTCCTTCTCTGGCAGCCTTCATCATTTCGATTCCTCCGAAGGCATGAAGGTTGGTGATTTCAACACCCAGCTCACCGATTTTCTCCATGGCCTTTTTGACGGTGTTGGGAATATCGCAGAGTTTCAGGTCAAGGAAAATCTTGAAACCATCCTTCTTCAGCTCTCTGACAAGTCCAGGCCCTTCCTTATAGAACATCTCCATACCGATCTTGATATAGGGGTTGAGACCCTTGAACGGAACTAAGAACGTCATCAGCTCTTCTTTTGACTTAAAGTCGCAGGCAATGATTACATCACGTTTCATTTTGTCCTCCCGATGATATCTTGCAGTTTCTCAATGTGATATTTCTTCATGATGACAGGCAGATCTTCGATCATCTTCTTGCAGCAGTAGGGGTCGATAAGATTCTGTGCACCGACTTCGATCAGGCTTGCTCCGGCATACATCATCTCCAGGATGTCCTCGGCCTTGCTTATGCCACCGATTCCTATGACAGGGACTTTGACGGCATGGCTGACCTGATAGACCATTCTCAATGCTACCGGGAAGATGCCAGGTCCGGAATAACCTCCCATCGTATTGGCGATGACTGGCTTTCCGTTTTGCAAGTCAATCCTCATTCCGACCATGGTGTTGATGAGGGAAATGGCATCTGCTCCTGCTTCTTCCACGGCCTTGGCCATCTCTACGATATCAGTGACATTTGGAGAGAGCTTGACGATGATTGGCTTTGACGTCACCTTTTTGACTTCCTTGACCAGGTTTGAAGCGACGACGGGGTCCACACCGAAGGCCATACCCCCTTCCTTGACGTTGGGACAGGAGATGTTCAGCTCGATGGCAAATACTTTCTGGCAGGTATCAAATCTTCGCACCGTTTCGACATAGTCTTCGATGGAATGCCCGCCGACATTGGCAAGGACCTGATCTGCATAGACCTTGTCAAGAGAGACGAGCTCCTTGCTGATGACTTTGTCTACACCAGGATTCTGCAATCCGATGGAATTGATAAGTCCACCGGGGCATTCGGCGATTCGAGGAAGCGGATTGCCGAATCTCGGCTCAAGTGTGGTACCCTTGATGGCGATGCTTCCAAGGATGTTGATGTCATAGAGATCGGCAAATTCATATCCGAATCCGAAGCATCCGGAAGCAGGGATGACAGGATTCTTGAAGACCTTGCCGAGGAACTCAATCTGCAGTGGATTCATGGAATACCTCCTCGCTTGGGAATACAGGGCCGTCTTTGCAGATGCGCTTGTTTCCTTTCGTCGTCTTGATGCTGCATCCCATGCAGGCACCAAATCCGCATCCCATCCTGGCCTCCAAACTGACTTCGCCGTTTTCAAAGGACTGAGCCAAGAATTTCAGCATGATGGATGGGCCGCATGCGTAATAGTAGTCGTAATCGACATCATGGCTCTTTAGGTAGGAGACCGGATTTCCTTTCTCACCATAGCTTCCGTCATCCGTAAGAATGGTAACTAAACCGAATCTTCTAAATTCTTCTTCATAGAATACTTCACTCTTTGTCTTGAATCCGAGTATGATTTTAACTTCTTTTCCTTGATTTACCAATTCCTTTGCCAAATGGTAAAGCGGAGCAATTCCGATGCCGCCTCCGATAAGAAGTGGCTTCTTTGATTCAGAGGTGTTGAATCCGTTTCCCAAGGGGAGCAGGACATCGATTGTCTTGCCTATGGGATATTCGCTGAGCTCTTTTGTTCCCTGGCCAAGCACCTTGTATAGGAAACTGACGGAATGGTCGTCATAGTCATGGATGGACAATGGTCTTCTCAGGTAGTGGTTGTCCAGCTTCAAATCGGCAAACTGTCCAGAACCTATCAAGGATATATCACCATTCAATGTCAGAAGGTATATATCCGGGCCGACACATCTGTTCTCTATGATTGTAAGTGTCTTGTCTTCCATATTCACTCCGCGTCGATGGTAGAGACGGACATCGTCATTTCTTCCAAGACGTCCAGCAGGGCATCGACCGTATCAAGGCAGGTGAAGACAGGAACGTTGTTGTCGATGGCACACCTTCTGATCTGGATGCCGTCATGTTCCTTGTCGATGTTGCTGTCCGACATGGTATTGATGACGTAGGAAACATAGCCTTTGCGGATGGAATCCAGGATTTCCTCGCTGTTTTCGCTGATTTTGTGGCGAACCCTGGTCTTGATTCCGTTTTCCTTGAGGAACTTTGCCGTTCCCGGTGTTGCTTCGATGTTGAAGCCGAGATTATAGAAGCGTCTTATGAGCTTGAGAGCAGCTTCCTTGTCCGGATCGGCAATCGTCGCCAAGATGGTTCCGTAGTTGATGAGCCTCTGACCGGAGGCACGCAAGGATTTATACAAGGCACGGTTGAGAGACTTGTCATATCCGATGGCTTCGCCTGTCGATTTCATCTCAGGCGAAAGGACGACATCCATTCCTTGAATTTTGGTGAAAGAGAATGTCGGTGTCTTGACATACCATCTCTTCTTGCTTGGATAGATGCCGACATATCCAAGCTCTTTCAGGCTGTGGCCGAGCATGACCTGGCTTGCGATGTCGGCAATCGGAGCGGAAGTCGATTTGGCAAGGAAGGGAACCGTACGGCTGGAACGAGGATTGACTTCGATGATGAAGACTTCCTCAGTGTCCTTCTTGACGATGAACTGGATGTTGAAAAGGCCGACCATATTGATGGCGATACCGATTTTCCTGGTATAGTCGATGATGGTATTCTTGACCTTTTCACTTAAGGAATAGGGAGGATAGACGCTCATGGAGTCACCGGAATGGACGCCCGTTCTTTCGATGAGCTGCATGATTCCAGGAATGAAGACGTCCTTGCCGTCGGAGATGGCGTCGACTTCGCATTCGATGCCATAGATGTACTGGTCGATGAGAACCGGATGTTCGCTGTCAAAGTCGAAGACCTGGGTGATGAATTCCTTCAGTGTCTCTTCGTCGTTGATGATTTTCATCATTCTTCCGCCAAGGACGAAGGAAGGACGGACAAGGACCGGGAAGCCGATATCCTTGGCAGCCTTGATGCCATCTAAGAGATTCGTGACAGCCACACCCTTCGGAAGCGGAATGTCGATCTTAGCCATGGCTTCCTCGAATTGGTCCCTGTCTTCGGCAGTATCGATGGCTTCGACGGAAGAACCGATGATCTTGACGCCGAGCTTGGCTAAATCAGAGGAAAGATTGATCGGTGTCTGACCGCCTAAGGCGACGATGACACCTTCGGGCTTTTCAAAATCGATGACATTCATGACGTCTTCGATCGTCAATGGTTCGAAATAGAGCTTGTCGGAAAGGGTATAGTCTGTGGAGACGGTCTCTGGATTGTTGTTGATGACGATGGCCTGATAGCCCTCCTTCTGGAGAGCCCAGACGCAGTGCGTGGTGGAATAGTCGAATTCGACACCCTGTCCGATACGGATCGGACCGGAACCGAGAACGATGATTTTCTTTCTGTTGTCGCAGACAGATTCGTTTTCTTCTTCATAGGTGCTATAGAAGTATGGAATATAGGATTTGAATTCGCTCGCACAGGTATCGATCATCTTGTAGACCGGATAGATGTGGTTCTTCTTGCGGTATTCATAGATTTCAAGTTTGCTCTTATGATAGATTTTTCCGAGATATTCATCCGAAAATCCCATTCTTTTGGCTTTGAGGAACAATTCCTTTTCAAGCGGATGGCTCTTGAGTTCGTTCTCCATGCGATAGATGTTGTATATCTTTTCCAGGAAGAAGCGGTCAATCTTGGTCAGGAAATAGATGTCATCGATCATGACTCCCTTTCGGAAGGCTTCCATGATGGCAAAGGGTCTTTCGTCCGTATGCTGCTTGATGATGTCGATGAGCTCTTCCACGGATTTGTCCTTGAACTTGCCAAGTTCGAGATGGCAGGCCTTGATCTCAAGGGAACGGACGGCCTTGAGCATGCTTTCTTCGATGGTTCTTCCGATGGCCATGACTTCGCCGGTCGCCTTCATCTGTGTAGACAAAGAACGGTTGGCATCATCGAACTTGTCAAACGGGAAACGGGGAATCTTGGTGACGACATAGTCAAGGGTCGGCTCGAAGCTTGCCTTGGTGTTGGCGATGTCGATTTCATCAAGCTGCATGCCGACGGCAATCTTGGCCGAGACCCTGGCAATCGGGAAACCGGATGCCTTGCTGGCCAAGGCAGAGGAACGGCTGACACGTGGGTTGACCTCGATGACGTAGTATTGGAAGGAATAGGGATCGAGGGAGAACTGGACATTGCATCCACCTTCGATCTTTAAGGCACGGATGATTTTCAGGGCTGAATTCCTGAGCATCTGATACTCTTTGTTGGTCAAAGTCTGGCTGGGGGCAACGACAATCGAATCGCCTGTGTGGATGCCTACCGGATCGATGTTCTCCATATTGCAGACGACGATGGCAGTATCGTTTTTGTCACGGAGGACTTCATATTCAATCTCTTTGAAGCCTTTGATGGACTTTTCTACCAGGACTTCATTGACGGGGGACAGCTTGAGTCCGTTTGTGGCAAGCGGGATAAGCTCTTCTTCATTGTCGGCAAATCCGCCTCCGGTACCGCCCAAGGTGAAGGCAGGCCTCAAAATGACAGGATATCCGATCTTTTCTGCGGCAGCGATGACTTCCTCCAATGTCTTGGCAGAGTAGCTCTCCAAAATCGGTTCTCCAATCTGCTGGCAGAGTTCCTTGAAGAGTTCTCTGTCTTCCGCCTTGCTGATGGCATCATAGGAAGTTCCGAGAAGCTCGGTATGGCATTCATCCAGAATGCCGTTCTTATATAGCTTCATGCCAAGGTTGAGACCGGTCTGACCTCCGATGGAGCAGAGGATTCCGTCCGGTCTTTCGATACGTATGATCTTGGCAACATTCTCCAAGTCGAGTGGCTCCATATAGACCTTGTCGGCAATCTTGGTATCGGTCATGATGGTGGCAGGATTGGAATTGACAAGGATGGTCTCATAGCCTTCTTCCTTCAAGGCGAGGCATGCCTGTGTTCCGGCATAGTCGAATTCAGCACCCTGTCCGATGACGATCGGTCCGGAACCGATGATCATGATACGTTTCAAATCAGTTCTTTTCGGCATTCTGTTTTTCCTCCCTGAAGGCTTTCATGTTGTCTAGGAATCTCTTGAAGATATAGCCTGAATCTTCTGGACCGGCTGCAGATTCCGGATGGTACTGGGTACCGATGACACGGTTTATTCTGTCCTGGACACCCTCGACTTCGTTGTCGAGGATATTGATGTGGGTCAGTTCCAGCCCCGTTCCTTCCAAGGAATCCTTGTCGATGGAGTAGGAATGGTTCTGGGATGTGATTTCAATCTTTCCGGTGGTGATGTCCTTGACCGGATGGTTGGCCCCACGATGACCAAATTTCATCTTGTAGGTCCTGGCATTGTAGGCAAGTCCGATCATCTGATGGCCAAGGCATATGCCAAGGATGGGAAGCCTTCCTTTCAGTTCCTGGATGTCATGGATGACACAGGTGACATCTTCCGGGTCTCCCGGTCCATTGGAGATGAAGAGTCCGTCTGGCTTATATCTGAGGATGTCTTCGACGGATGTGTCAAAAGGAACGACGACGACGTTGCACTTGTTCTGGTTGAGTTTTCGGATGATGTTGAGCTTGCATCCGCAGTCGATGGCCACGACATTGTAAAGGGGATCCGGGCAACGGGAATACCATACCTTTTTGGAGGATACCCGGCTGACCTGGTCATGAGGATACTGGTATTCCTTAAGCTGACGGAAGCACTCCTCGTCGGGGATGTCTTCATCGACAATCATGGCCTTCATGGAACCATAATCGCGGATGATGCGGACGAGTTCTCTCGTGTCGATTTCGGAGATACCTGCCGCATGATGCTCTTCCATGACTTCGCTCAGCGTCTTGGTGTAGCGGAAGTTGGATGGAAGATCGTTATATTCCCTGACGACAAAGCCGGACATGAAGACGGATTTGCTCTCATAGTCTTCATCGGCAAGTCCGTAGTTTCCAATCAACGGATAGGTCATGACGACGATCTGGTCACAATAAGAAGGGTCGGAAAGAATTTCCTGATATCCGACCATGGATGTGTTGAAGACGATTTCGGCAATCCTGCTGTCCGGACTCCCGAAGCCTTCTCCGTGGAAAATCCTTCCGTTTTCCAAGACTAGTTTACGTTTCATTTCTGGCTTTCCTTTCTATATACGATGTTTCCTTGATAAATCGTCATGATATTGAAACCATAGAGCGTGCTTCCGATGAAGGGGGAATTCTTTCCTTTGGAGAGAATCTCATCTTCGCTATAGGTATGTTCATGATCGATGTCAAGAACGGCGAGGTTGGCAACATTTCCGACTTTGATTTCATTCAGGGGAAGACCGGTGAGTTTCCTAGGATTGTTGCTTAGGAAGTCTTCCATCTGACGGAAGGTGATCTTTCCTGTCTTGACAAGATTGGTGTAGACAAGCGGAGCAGCTGTCTCAAGACCGAGGATGCCGTTAGGACATTTGGCATATTCCCTGCTTTTTTCTTCTATGGTATGAGGAGCGTGGTCGGTGGCGATGACGCTTGCCGTTCCATCAAGAAGAGCCTTCAAAGTCTCCATCTGGTCCTCTTTGGTTCGAAGCGGAGGGTTCATCTTGAAGTTCGGATTTCCATGGATGTCATCTTCATTGAGGAAAAGATGATGTGGCGTGACCTCGCATGTGATGGGATAGCCTTGCTTCTGTGCCTTGCGAATGGCATCGAAGCTCTCCTTTGTCGACATATGGCAGAAGTGGTATCTGACGCCGATCCTGACAGCGTGTTCAATCTCTCTTCTCACGGCAAGGTATTCGCCTTCCCTTGCTGTGAGAAGCTTCCTGTCTTCGGCATGGGAAGCGATGAAAAGATCATATTTCTTGATTTTCTTCAATGCTTCATCCAGCACGTCATAATCGGCAAAGCCGACTCCGTCATCGGAAAAATACCTTGTGTGTGTCCTGAGGTTGTCGATATCGGAAACCTCCATGCTCTTTTCTCCGACGGTGACGCTTCCGTAAGGGATGCATTCGATGATGGCATCTTTTCTGATGATGTCTTCTTCGACTTTGAGATGCTCGAGATTGTCAGGCACAGGATTCAGGTTCGGCATCAGGAAGACTGTCGTATAGCCCCCTTTGGCGGCAGCCATGCTTCCGGTTCGGATGGTTTCCTTCCTTTCAAAGCCGGGTTCCCTGAAATGGACGTGGATGTCCGTAAGACCTGGCAGAACATAGGCACCTTTCAAGTCGATGCCTTCTTTGTCGATCGTATCTTCGATCTTGGTAATCTTACCTTCTTCAATCAGGATATCTTTTTTTACCAAACCATCGATGGAAGATATCCGTGCGTTTTTGAGAAGAATCATTTCAGTTTTCCATCCATGACCATGCTGATGACGGCCATTCTGACATAGACGCCATTTGTCATCTGAGGGAAGATTCTGGATTTCTTGCATTCGACGACATCATCGGCGATTTCGATTCCGCGATTGACGGGAGCTGGATGCATGATGATGGCATTCTTCTTCATGCGGTTGACCTTCTCCATGTCAAGTCCATATCTTTGATGATATTCTTCCTTGGACATACCTAAGGTGGCATGTCGTTCGAACTGGACGCGTAGAAGCATGATGACATCACATGTCTTTATGGCTTCTTCCAGGTTGATGACAGGAGCCGTGTCATCAAGGAAGGATTCAGGACCGGCAATGAAGACTTCCATGCCAAGTCTTTTCATGATTTCAGCGTCGGTATGGGCAACTCTGGAATGGACGATGTCTCCGACGATGCAGCATTTCAGGCCTTTGAAGTCATGGAATTCCTCTTTGATGGTAAGAAGGTCGAGAAGGGACTGTGTCGGATGGCTTCCGCTTCCGTCACCGGCGTTGAAGATAGGCATCTTGATGCCTTCAAGCTGATGATAGTATTCATTGTCAGGATGGCGGATGACGACACCGTCAAAGCCGATGGCCTCCAATGTGCGGACGGTATCATACAGGGTCTCCCCTTTGTTGACGGAGCTTGTCGAAACATTGATCTGATCGACCTTGATGCCGAGCTTCAGCATCGCCATGACAAAAGAATTCTGTGTCCTTGTCGAATTCTCAAAAAAAAGGGTTGCAAATTTCTTATCTGGATAAGAAACAGGCAACCCATGTTTTAATGATTCGGAATAATTGAGAATATCGACGATTTCTTCTGTTTTAAGCTTCTTCAAATTGAATAAATCAGTCATGTAAAATTCTCCTTTTCGATTGATTCTATCTATCAGCACACGAAGGAATTGCATGATGAAGTGATGTCTTTCTCTAAATTTGCAAAACCCATCTATTTTTACATGATTGTTGTTGTTTTTCAAGGGCTTGACAAGAAAAGGTGGAAATTTATTACGAAATTTATTACGAAATTATGACACAAGGAAAACGCTTTGGGAATGATTCGGCATGAAAAACATTGAAATTATATACTGTCTTTATTAAAATTTGTACCTATATAATATAAAAGATGAATAAACTGAAAACAAAAAATCTTAAACTGAATGTTCTTTTCAATTGTGCATATCAGATATTTGTTCTGATTGTTCCTTTTATTACGTCACCGTATGTATCCAGAGTGCTTCTTCCGGAAGGGGTCGGATCCTATTCATATGCCCTGTCCTTGGTCACATATTTCTCCTTGGTTGCCGCATTTGGCTTTTTGGATTATGGGACCTCTGCTTTGGCTAAACAAAGGGATGATCGAAGGAATTATTCTCAGACATTCTTTGAATTATGCATGGCAAAATTGACTTTGACGCTTTTGGTTTGCGTTGCTTATGTCGTTTTGATCATGATCGGTGTATTTGAAAGTGAACATTATCCTCTTAATACCAAGATTGTTTTCCTTCTTTTGGGAATGAATATCCTGGTCAATGGATTTGATGCTACTTTTTTGTTTCAGGGATTGGAAGAATTCGGTCCTCTTTGTCTTAGAAATTTCGTCGTTCGACTACTGAATATGGTTCTGATTTTCCTGCTTGTGAAGAAAGCGGATGACTATGTATCTTATATTGCTGTGATGGGAGGATCCAATGCGCTTCTTGGTGTTCTCTCCTTTGTCGGAATCCATCGATTTTTGGATAAACCGCAATTTAGGAACCCACATATCCTGACTCATATAAGGAATGCCTTTATATATTTCATACCTACGGGGGTTGTCACCATCCTTCCCATCATTTCCAAGACTTTGATAGGGAGTATTGTTCAGGACTCATTCCAAAGCGGCTATTATGAGCAGGCTGACAAGTTGATTACGCTTGTGATTGCGATGATCAATTCATTGGATGCTATCATGATGTCAAGAATGTCATATCTTTATGCCATTGGTGATAAAGTGGAAATAGAGCATAAGACAAAGCAGACTCTGAGTCTGTTTCTGATTGTCATGATTCCTGCCTGCATCGGACTGGCTTTGGTCAATCCATATTTTACGGTAGGTTTCTTCGGCGGAGAATATCAGGCAAGCGTTCCGTATGTCTATGCCCTTCTTCCTAGGCTTGTCTTCTCTCCTCTTACAGCTCTTTTAGGTGCTATTTATTTTGTGCCTAGTGGAAAACTATGGACAAGAAACTTGCTTTATTTGTCAGGGTTGCTTTTAAATTTGCTTCTTTCATCGATTTTGATTCGCTTCTTTTCGGTGATGGGTTGTTGTATCGCTTATTCGATGACCGAAATTGTTCTTTGCTTATTGTTTGTTGTTTTTTCCAAGAAAAATATCAGCCATGCATTCCCTCTTGATTCGTTTGTGAGGAGCATCGATGCCGGGCTTTTGATGTTGATTGGATGTTATTTTGTATCCTCGATTATTCGCAATCGCTTCTCGAACATGGTTGTCGCAATTTTCATGATTCTTGTCGGGACCATTGTTTATTTTGCTTTCTTGCTGCTTTTCCATGAGGAGACTGTTTCCTTTTATTTCAATAGAATAAAGCAAACGATTGTAAGGCTTCTTCATAAAAGAGGGTGATTTTTTATGAATAATACGGAATACGGAAAAATTATTGAATTTGATTCATCAAGACAAATGCGCCTCAGGATCATTTTGAATCCTTTTTTTGTCTTTTCTATAATTTGGATTATCGTCCCTTTGGTTCATTTGATGAATCTTACGATGGTCTATCCTGGAATGGATTTGAAAACAGGGCTGTTTCTTGCAATCATAGTAGTCTGTTCCATCATCTTAGCTGTCGTCTATGATAGGAAATTCCTTAAAAATCGAAAATTTGTTTTTTTTGAAAATTCATCCCCGAGTTATTGGCTCATCATCCTTTTGCTGTTGGCTACTTCCCTTGAATGCCTCTACTCTGGCCAAATTCCACTTTTGAATATTCGAAACGACATGTCTTCTTATAAGGATTTTGGAATTCCCACCCTTTCATTTGCCATAAGCAGTTTTTTCTTCGCTTACGATGCTGTTACTTCAGTTAAGCTTGTCTATGGAAAAAAAGAAGATAGATTCGGCAATTTGGTCATTCTCTTCTTTGTATGGTTTCGTTTCCTTTTGACGTATTCCAGAGGTGGCTTGATAACATGTGCTTTGATTACCTTCTTCGTATGGCTAAGTACAATGAAGATGTCAGTCAAACTTGTTATTTTCTTTCTTTTTGCTGCAGTGGTTGGATTGTTGGGATTTAATGCATTGGGGAATATCCGTATGAACTCAGCTTGGAACGATTCCAGCGAGATTATAAAGATTGCGCAGATTCGACCGGAATATGAATTCTTAAGCAGCTTTTCCTGGGGATTGGTCTATATCGATACTCCGCTTGGAAATCTTCTATATAATATTCAAAATGTGCCAACAGAGAAATCCTTCGTTGGATTGGTCTGTCAACTGCTACCGGATTTCCTGAGCAAAAGGGTATGGCCACAATATAATTCTGAATTGGTGCTTCCTATTCCTAATCTGATTGTATCTTCCATGTTTGCCGGTGGCTATAAATATGGTGGATATGTCGGAATGTTCCTGTCTTATTTTGAACTTTGTATCGTTATCTTCTTTTTTGCTTTTGCTACAAAGAATCATTTCAAGGAATTCATCGCGATGTCTTCCAGCCTTACGGTCATTGCCTTGATGACGTTTTTTGATAATACGATATCTGTTTCAGGTTCTTCTTTTTATATCTTTTTTATTGCTATGTGGATGTTCTTTGATAAGCAAAGCATTGATCCTGACATGGTTCAGAAGCTTGCTTTGATTTTCAGGTTCAGGGTGTTGGAAACAATTGATGATTAGAGTTTGTGCGGACAGGGGCCTAATGTTCCTCTTTTTCCGTCTTTTTTTCCAAGACGACATGCTTTTAGCTTGGGAATCTTGTTTTTTTCAAGTAAAAGAATTTTAAAGAACATATTATATTTGGCAAAGTGCAGACCTGATTTGAAGAATTGACGGTCTTTGTGATAATAAAGGTAGTAGTTGTTTCTGAAAATGTAATAATAGCGAATTGGATTATAGTTCAAAGTATGAAAAATCTTACCCAATATCTTGAATTCTTTAGGTTGCCCGATTTCATGGATGATAGATATGCCCGGAATAAAACCTATGCGATAGCCTTTCTTATGGAATGAATGACAGATATCCTGATCGACAGCATCGATGAAAAGACGTTCATCAAATCCTTTATCTATTTTCTGATAAAGGGAAACATTGATGAAATTACCGCTTGTCAACCACCAATCGGTATCTTCGACAATGAGACCTTTGTTGTTGGAATTGAAATTGAGACCGATGATTCCATAATGGGGATTCTTTGTCAATACGGCCATGATTTCGGAGTATCGATCAATGGGAAAAATAGAGTCTTGGTCCATGGTGAGGACATAATCGGCAGAATCTTTGATGGATATTTCCATTCCCTTTTTCAAGGCGAAGGCTATGCCTTGGTTGCCATGTAAGTCGATGATGTGATTCTTCGGATTCTTTTTGAGTTCTTCGACGAGAAAATCGTTTTTTTCAGTGGAATTATCCATAAAAAAGACATTTGAAAATATATCTGCAT
>JAJVUU010000093.1 GCA_021621525.1 Caryophanales bacterium | reverse complement strand
GGTTTTCCTGTGGACACATATATTGTGGCAGGAAAGCCGGTCTTTTTCCATGACGTCGGTTTATTTTACGCTTACCCTGATTCCGATGAGAAGTTGTTTCATTATCAGATAACTCTGTGAATTCTGATTCCTGTCCAACAAAAAAGCCGAAGCCAAATGGCTTCGGTCTTTTCTGTTGGAATCTATTTCCGGTATTAGGCTTCGACTTCTTCCGTATCGTCTTTCTTAGTGTTATGGACGTTGAAGAAGGAAGCGACGGTAAGCACGATCATGCTGAGGAAGTACATGACAAAGGCCGGAGCACCGGTGTTCATGGCACTGACGGCATACTGATTGCTCTGGTCAAGCTTGGTGAACCAGAGAGTACCCATCAGATAAGTTCTCGAATCGAGGACAAAGATGAAGCAGATACCGGAAAGGACAGCGGCGACAAGAAGAGGAAGATAGCAAAGCAAGTTGTTCTTCTTCTTTGTAGCCAGGAATCCAGAAAGAAGGATGCAGAGGACGGAAACGATAGAGAAGGTAATGATCAGAGGAAGCTCATCGATGCTGAATCCGAGGTTGCTTGAGCTAGCAATGCTTAAGAACATGGAAACAAGGATGAGCACAAGGGCAACAAGGCTGATGTAAAAGCCGACACCCAATTTTTTAATCTTTTCTAACATAATCAGTTCATCCCTTTCTTTTTCTTATCGAGGAACAAAGTGACAACAGTAGCGATCAAAGAGAGACCGGTAAGGGAAGCGGAGACGGCGATGACGGAGATATAGGTAGCTCTCCACCAAGTGGTGACTTCGACATATTCGGTACTCTTATCGACCATGTTCATGTAGTTGCTCTGAGTCAAGACCCATAAGTTGCAATGAACGGCTTCTCTGACCTTCTTGGAAATCTCAAGGTCTTTTTTGATGCTGGCGGTAGTGAAGTTGTTATACTTCTGATCGTTGAGCTTATCGAGAGTCTGTGTGGAGTCCCAGCTGGTGACGCCGGCATAGAGAGCCTGCGGGAGATAGTCGACATCGTCTTCGAGATCGCTGACGATGTATCCCTTATAGCCCCATTCTCCTCTGAGGATATCGGTGAGAAGGCCCTTGGAGCAGGTGACTTCGACAGGACCGATCTTGGAGAAGGAAGTCATGACGCCGAGAAGACCGCGGTCTTTTTCGGCAGTATCGTACTTGGTGGCTTCGAAGGCAATCTGGAAGGCTCTCAGTTCGATTTCTCGGCCTCTCTGTTCGGTGAGATAAGGAGAGACACCGGATCTGTTGGTTTCCTGATCGTTGAAGGCGAAATGCTTCGGAGCAGCGATAAGGCCCTTATCGAGGGCACCGATGCTGTATTCCATACCCATGGTTCCGGTAATAATCGGATCTTCAGAATAATATTCAAGGTTTCTTCCGTTGTAGCCGGTACGGTGGGTATTCATGGAAGGACCCCAAAGAATTGGAAGACCGACGAAGAGAGCATCATTGCCCATCATTTTTCCCTGCTTGTAGGCAAGTTCCGGATTGAAGGTAGCACCCATGACAGGACCGGACGGGAAGACGGTCATCTGGAATTTGGCGTTAGGATCGTTTTCGGAGATGTGCCACTTCGGTTTGGTTTCACCGTAGTTGTTGTAGGAAAGAGTCTGGAAGGCACGGTCACCGACGCCGTTCGGACCGTTTTCGGTGAACTTACCGGCAATGAATCCGATGGAATCCATGGCAAGATAGTCTCTGTTTCCATGGACGATGAAGGCAACGGCCTCATCGAAATCGAGCTGATCGAGGACATTGTCCCATTCTGCATCGTTGTACTTAGCACCGTTGAGATTGAGATAACTGTAGACTTCGGAACGCTTTTCACCGAACTTGATGCTAGAGACATCATCGTTGGTCTTGACTTCATAGGTTCCGCCGTTGATGAGCTTCAACATTTCATCGGTGGCAGTGAAATCCTTGTATTCGAGCGGCCAGGTCTCACTCCAGTCGCTTCTGGAAAGATACTTGACGGTATCGGCCTTGAAATAGTTCGGATCGGCATAGGGGATGGAATTCTTGACAGTTTCTCCACTCTTGGAGACGTTGAAGGTATCCTCATCCGGTTTGTTGTCTTTGGTGTTGTACTGGTGCTTGTAGACCTTGGTGTCATCACCTTTGTCAGTCATCTTGTTTTCGCTTGTGGCTTTGACTTTCTGAGCGGCAAGGATGTTGTTCAAGGCATCATGGGCGCCGTTTCCGATAGAGAAGAAATAGTTTCCGGCATCAAGGATATAGGAACCCTGCTTATCCTTAGCAGAGGAATCCCAGCTGGCAAGGTTCTGCATATCGACAAGAACCTTGAGGGTCTGGCTTTCCTTCGGATTCAGAAGCTTGGTCTTATCGAAAGCGACAAGCTGGATGGCAGACTTTTCGACGGCGTGTTCCTTATCATAATCCGTATACGGAGCCTGGCCATAGATCTGGATGGCATCCTTACCGGCGACATTACCGGTATTGGTGACCTTGACGGTGAATTCGAAGGTGAAATCATGGGCATCATGCTTCATTTTCGGGTTTCCGACGAGTTCCTGTTTGAAGGTAGTATAGCTAAGGCCATATCCGAAGCCATAGGTGACTTCCTTACTATATTCCCAGTTTTGATTTTTGAAAGAAGAACCGGCGACGGATCTGGCATTGCCGACATTATTGACGTAGTCGGCATAACGGGTCTCGTAGTAACGATAGCCGGTATAGATGTTTTCGGCTTCGACGACATACTTCTGACCGGTTCCCTTGGAACGGCCGATGGCATCATTCTTATTGGTATAAGAATAGTCGCCATAGTTGACCATGGCAGGAGCGCTGAGACTGTTGACGGCATAGATATCCGGAAGATGACCGGAAGGATTGGTGGCACCGCTGATGATATCGACGACGGCTCTCGGAGCATAGTTTGCACCGATTCCCATCCAAAGGATGGCACCGACTTTCGGATCATCGGCAAGTTCCTGGATTTCCATCTGGTTGACGGCATTGATGATGACGACAACCTTCTTGCACTTTTCTTCGGCAAGTTTCAGGATGGCCTTTTCCTTGTCGCTGAGCTGCATCGGGTTTTCCATACCGTCCTTGCATTTACCGGCGGTCTTATCCCAGTCGATACCTTCGGAAGCTGCTCTTCCGAAGACGACGACTCCGAGATCGGAGTAGTTTTCGATGGAGCTGATTGCTTCGGGATTCATGGCGGTCAGATCATCGGTAGTGGCTTCGACAGTGTCAAAACCATCTCTCATGCCAGCAAACGCAGCATACATTCCCATAGCAGGGAAGTCATTCTCCGACAACTGCTTCTTTGTATTCTTGGAAGCGACATACTTCTCATAAGCATCATTGAGGGTAGGATTGACGTCATAACCGGCATCTTTGAAAGCTTCATCGAAATGGACGGTCTGATTGTTCCCGGCAGCCTTGTGTCCGATGAAGGCACCGGTGATGGTAGCAGAACTACGTGCACCGAATAAGGAAACCTTGGTCTTCTCGGAAGAACTGGTGGCACAAGGCAACGTGTTGTCATCGTTCTTCAGTAAGACCGTACCTTCGGCCTGAATCTCTTTGGCGAGCTTCTCATGGGCCTTGACGATCTTGTCGGAATCTCCGGTTCCGTCTTCTTTGAGATATTCAGAGTCCGGTGTAAAGGCTTTGAATAACTCTCCATCCCCTTTCTGAACCAGTTTTGAGGAGTTGGTCCCGAAGTAGCTATCGATTGCATCTTTGTTGGCTTCGAGAGCTGAACTGCAGGCAACGCCTAAAATTAGTACAGAGCTAAAAACAAATGTGAGTCCACGGGAAGTTTTATGTAATTTACCCATTATTTTCTCCTTTCTCTATTGTTTTCAACTATTTGGCATAGTCCGTATTGTATATTACC
>JAJVUU010000021.1 GCA_021621525.1 Caryophanales bacterium | reverse complement strand
GGAAGTATAAACCATGACGGGATAAATATCCAAAGACCCTAATTGACGCTTACGACTGTCACATGGCACTACGACCCGCACGAGGACGATACCTGCAGCGAGGAGGAGAAGCGGGGAAGGCAGACCGTGACCGACAGCATGGAAGACTTCATAAAGAAGCTCATCATCCACATCCCGGACGAGCACTTCCAGCAGATAAGGTACTACGGCTTCTATTCAAACAGGACAAAGACAAGGCCAACCCACAGGAAGATGGCAACCGACGACGAGAACAGGGAGGCAAGGGCATTCCTCCGGTGGGAGAGGATGCTGATGAAGGCGTTCGGATACGATCCGATGCTCTGCCACTGCGGAGGCAGGATGCACATCAACTACCAGCTGTCATATTACCAGGGGAAGGAATTCGAAGAATGCGAGATCAGCGGTTCAGGATAAAGACAAGGAAGACCGGGAGATACAGCGAATATATGGGAGAAAGGGAATACGAGGAGGTCGTCGACATGGAATGCGCGGACTGCCATTGCAGGGAGCCTGTGGATGCCGACCTGGCTTTCGAATGCTGGGAAACGTCCGACGACCCCTTTCCGATATTCGTCTGCCCTGAATGTGGCCATCCTACGATGATTCCAAGACAGGTCATCGAGGAGACAGAGGCCGAGGAAAGGAAGAAAAGGCCCGAGGCAGACCCAAAAGAAGGAAAATAATGAACTTACGAACAATAACTGACCATAAGTCCATTTTGAAAAATATTTACAGATTCCTAAACAAATGAAAAAGAGCCGACTAGCATTCGGCTCAATCAATTGGTAGAAACGGAGGTGATAAACCACAAGAGCTGTCAGGGAGGTAGAAAGGCTTAAGTGAAATGGACTCTTTAATCTTAGTCCTTGCATTCATTGCTCTCATCTTATACTTACTTCTTAAGTAAGAAGAAATAAGCCGATTGCCAGTCGATACGAGAAGACAAGAAGCACCAATGCTAAACCCACCCTGACAGCTCGGTGCTTCTTTATTCTAAATCAACAGGAAAGGAGAAATCAAGTTATGGAAGAGAAGAAGAAGCAAAATTATCAAAAAATCAATGAGTGGAAGAAGAAGAACCAAAAATGTATTTCCTTCAATTTCGCAATCAAGGAAGACAAAGAGGTAATCGACAAAATCACGTCGCAAAAAAACAAAGTCGATTACATCCGTCAACTTGTGTTGGCTGATATCGCCGAAGAAAAGAGGAGAACCGCACCAAAAGAGTAAATTATAATCGGAATCCGTGACTTTCTTTGTGACTGATTTTTAAAGAAAATCGAAAAGTGCCGATGAATACGGCACTTTTTTGTTGTTGAAATTATTTCATCTTGAAATCGCTCAAAAATGTTTTTCTTTTTTATTCCGCCAATCTATGCAACCATGGAAATCGAATGAAACAAAATATGGATTTTCTTAAAAAAGAATTTCTCTTCCGTCTTTATGACATCCAGATCTTTGGAAAAATAGCATTCCATCAAGCTATCTTGATTTCCTTTGCAAGGAGCCCGGATTCAAGACGTTCCTTTTCCATCTGAAGATAGAATGGTTCCAGATATTGAGGATAAGAAGTAAAAAAGTTTCCTCTTCCGATGCCATCCTCGATAATCTTGATACATTTTGCTGCATGATACGGTGTTTTGCCTTCCATGACGTTTCTGCTTGCAGCCATCTTTCCATTGGTGGATTTTTCTTCCATCAACGTTATACCATCTCTTGTTTCCAAAAGAAAATCAATTTCAAGATGTCTTGCAAAGTTCCCATAGAAATACAATGGGAATCCCGCTTTATGAATCATGGTAGCGGAAAGATTTTCGTATATCGCCCCTTTTCTGCTACCCAATTCATGATTTATAAGTTCCTGTAAAGTCGACAACGGAAAACATGCCATCAATAACCCTATATCAGAAAGAAACAGTTTGAAATTCGTATTGATTTTATTTGCTTCCAATGGCGACTCTATCGCACTGGTATTATATACAGTCAAGACCAGTCCTGCTTTAGAGAGCCAATCGATGACATCGCTGTACAGGTTCTGTCTTGCACCTTTCCTGATATCCGCAAACTTGAACTTCAGGGAATCCGAGTCATGACTCAACTGGCTCGGCAATGAATCCATCACCTCATTCAATTTCATCTGCAAATTGTAGTCAATCATTTCTTTTCCATCATCCGTGATATATCTTCCAAAGTCACCGCGATAATCCGTCAAAAGCCTTTCCTGAACCTTTCTTGCCTCCAGATAATCATTTCCGTTCAACAGAAATGCACTGATTGCCTCCGGCATTCCGCCGATGGCAATATAACGAATGATCATCTCTTTGAAATATTCATGGTAAGATGGGTTGATTTCCTCTAAGGAAGTCAAAGATTTTTTGATGTCATCAATAGCATTCAAAGGAGTATCCATAGCCCAGAGAAACTCTTCGAAATCCAAAGAAGACATCTCCAGGTATTCCTCATATCCTGTGGGTATGGAAGACTTTTTTTCTCTACGATAGCGGTTCACTCCCAAAAGAGATCCGGTTGCCAAGATATCATACCGGCCATCCAAAGCAAACGCCTTCAGAGAAGTCCTCGCTTCTTCGCAGTCATTGATTTCCTCGAAAATGATTGCGGTATGATATGGTACATACTTACTCGAAGGAAGATACAATCTGCTCAAAGCAAGAATCCTATCGACATCATATCCATCCTGAAAGCAACTACGGAGAACAGGCTGATGCCTGAAATCAAAAACAACGACATTGTCATAATTCTCTTTGGCAAACTTGCTGACAAGATAGCTTTTTCCAACTTGTCTCAATCCTTTTACAATGATTGGCTTATGGTTTTTGATATTCTTCCATTTCAACAATTGACTATATGCTTTTCTCTTGAAATCCATAGTTATCCCTCATGTCTGATATTATAACAGTTTTCTTCGTAAATTGCATTTATTACAATAAACGAAGATTAAAAATAACCAAGTTTACAAAAAACGAAGAAATAGAGTTATAAAGAACCACTGACATGAAGGATTTTCAAATCTTCGGACCATTCGCTTCCGATAACAGGAATCGCATTGATGCAAATTCAAAACCCAATTGTGGCATAATCCTATCACTTCATCGTCTTCTCTTCAAACTAGATTGTTTTCTGTGCCTTACTGATTTGATAACAGTTTCCTTAATCCATAATTTCAAGGGATATATTCTTCAGTTTCTTCTTTGAAACGTTTGTAATCGTCAAACGAATCAAAAAGAAAGCAAATCACCACATCCTAAGTCTTACATAATATAAGCATCAACATTCCAACTTAAGCAGAGCCATCATTTGGAAGAAAAGACATGGCCTTGCCGCAGCTGAATTATACCACCCTAAGAAAGCAGATAGGAGATATCCTCATCCGTCAAGGAGGAAGCACCTCCGTTGTTTTCGACAATCTCGTTGTAAAGGTCCTTCTTCTGGGTCTGAAGCTTAAGGACCTTCTCTTCGACGGTATCCTTCATGATGAGACGAAGCACCGTGACCGGCCTTGTCTGTCCGATTCTATGAGCTCTGTCCGTCGCCTGATTCTCAGCCTGTGGATTCCACCATGGATCAAGATGGATGACGGTATCTGCACCGATGAGATTCAATCCGACACCACCGGCCTTCAGGGAAACAAGAATGACTTTGTATTCATCCTTCGTGTTGAAATCCTGGGCAAAGGCAAGCCTGTCCTTTCCGGAGGTATCCCCGGTGATGATGAGATTCTTCACATTTTCTTCATCGAGCATGGACTTCAGATCCAACAAGGCACTCTTGAATGAAGAAAAGACGATAGCCTTATGACCGTTCTGGATGTTTTCCTTGATGAGGTTGAGCGTATATTCGAGTTTGGTCGAAGTATCGAATCCTTCCAAGAAGGACGAAGGATCGACACAGAGCTGACGGAGCCTGGTAAGAGAGGATAGAATGGAAATCCTGTTTTCCTTGGAAAGGCCACGTGCCTTTTCAAGATACGCAAGATAGAGCATCCTTTCACTTTCAGACATGGCGATGAGAACGTTGTTCTCGCTCTTTCCAGGAAGATCCTTGAGAACATCTTCCTTCCTTCTCCTGAGAAGGAACGGCTTCAGAAGAAGAGACATCCTATCCATCCCTTCCTTGCTATTCAGCAATTCCGAAAAAGCCTTGTCATCCCCGAAGTATCCAGGCATGAGGAAAGAGAAGATGGCCCATAAATCCATCGGAGAATTCTCCAAAGGGGTACCCGTAAGAGCAATTCTGTTTCTGGAATGAAGCGACATCAAGGCCTGGTGTCTCATGGAGAAGGAATTTTTGATCTGCTGAGCCTCATCCAGGATGACACTTGAAAATTCGATGTCGGAGAACAAGGAGGCGTCTCTCTTATACGTATCATAGGAGATGAGATAAAGGACCTTCTTATCCTTTTCAATGGACTGAATCGTCTTCTGGCGGTTTTCCTTGTTTGAGTCGATGACCACAGCCGGAAGAGAGGAGAATCGATGGATTTCACTTTCCCAGTTATAAAGGACAGCCTTTGGGGTGATGATGAGAATCGGTTTCTTTTCCTTGATCAAAGATAGGAAGCATATGGTCTCAAAGGTCTTTCCCAAGCCCATCTCATCCGCCAGGATTCCGCCAAAGCCATGCTTATAAAGGGAAAGCAGATATTTGATGCCTTCCTCCTGATAGGGGCGGACCAATTTACCGGCTTCCTTCTCCAAGGATATCTTCATCTTTGAGAATTCCTTGATTTCCGACAAGGTCTTCCTGCAGGCATCATCCTCATTCGTCTTCACCTTGCCGGATTCCAAGGAAAAGAGGTGATAGAGAGGGACGTTGTCTTCATGCGTCTTTCCTTCAGGGAACAGCTGACCGACGTCTTCCATCTCTTCTCCGGTAAGGAAAAGAAGGGAATTCTTGAGAAGGAAGTATTTCCTCTTCCTTTGATAGGCAAAAAGGATATTCTCCAGTTCTTCCTTGGTGTATTTGTCATTGTCCAAAGTCAAGGCAAGATAGTCACCCTTTTGAGCGACGTTGACCTTGAACCCGCTGGCAACAGACATGTTCTGCTTCTTGAGCCGTTCATCACAGAAGAAGCTGACGAGGTTCAGCAAAGGAGATAAATCCTGAGAAAGGAAGGAAACGATTTCATCCTCGTTCCTGATGGTGCCGTTTTCTTTTCCGCCCAAGGACTTCAAGACGGAGAGATAGGCTGATTTCATGCTCTCTCCAAGTTCGCTTCTCACATCTTTGACTTCTTCTCCGTTTTCTAAGTAGGTCGTCTTGAAGGAGAGGCCCTTATCCTCATCGATCGTCAGATAGAGAGCAATCTCAAAAGGCTTGGCTCCCTTCTTGGAATCCGTCTTTCCTTTGCGAAGCGATTTTGACAAGTCAGGAAGAAGTTTTTCATTGAACATATCTTTGATATATTCAAACTTCTTCTTTTTATTTTCGATAAAGAAGAGATAGGTCATCTTCATCTTTGCATTTGGAAACGCATAACGCTGGATGGTGTTTTCGGCAAAGTCGAAGACAAAGACGTTGTTCTTGCCCATTCTGACGTATTTCTTCTTGGAAGGAACATCCTCATATTCCGGAGAAAAGACAGGCTCTCCTTTTTCATTCAACGAAAAGGAGACATCGTCTTCCTCATGAATCGTAGCAGTCTTTCCCATGAAGCTGAATTTTTCATCGCCGAGTTCATCCAGGACCAGAGCCAAGGCACTCAGAGCGATATCATACGTATTGACCTTCGTCTTTCGAAAGAAGCTGACATTGGCTCCTAGGGTCGGAAGCACCTTGTCATAGGGAGAAAAGAAGCTGGCCGGTTCCAAAAGAACCTTCTTTTTGGTAGACAAAGCGTATTCATCCCTCCTAGCGAAACCCGTGAGGAATCTATAAAGGTCTTTGACTTCCACATTCTTGTCTTTCGTCACCAAAGTCAGGGAAAAGAGGATGGAAGGTTCATTGTAGAATGCAGGCTTTTCAAAGGAGAGGTATGCTCTTACCTTGTCCGAAGTGTCATCGGCCAAAGGTGTTTCCTTCTCCCTCTCCACCTTCTTCAGGAAATCAAGGAAGACCTTCCTGGTCTCAATCTTCTCCTGGGCTTGTTCAGGAGTGAGTCCTTCGACAAGGTCAGAGGCGGAAGTGATGTCCTGATATATCTTCTTGACCTTCTCTTCACCCATTTCCTTTTCTTTTTGGCAGAGATAATAAAGAAGGGCACTATAATGAAAACCGGAAGAACCCTTGATCGTTCCTTGGCTGTCGACACTGAAGCAGAGATACGGCTCTGCCAGATTCAGATAGCAGTCCTTGAAATCCTTGGCTATCGCTATATAGGTGATGACCTTGTCAGGAATATCATAGTAATAAGAGAGACGATATCCGTTCTTCTCCAGATATTTCAAGTCGAATATTTCGACATCATCAATCTTGCTCTTGGCCTTTGAAATCGCCTGACTGCTGACTTTTTCCAGATACATGTCACTTTCCTCCCAGATAGCTATGAAGGTTCTCATCCTTCTTGGAACACTCTTCCAGGCCAAGTTCCTTAAGAAGGCATAGGAAAGGTTCTTTTTCAAAAGGCTTGGCAGCCTCATCCTTAAGGCTTCTCAGGATCAGTTTGTCATGATAGCGGATAAGTCCGGCCATACCCATGAAATAGACTTCCTTCTCCGGCTTATACTGATCCGTCTGCCTTGTCACTTTGCGGTATTCCCTAAGACGATAGTCCTCGATGCTTCCATAAGGAACGCTTATAGAATAGGCAAAGCCAAAAAAAAGCTGTGGTCTGTCATAGTAAAAAAAGCCTTTGCGCTTCTTTTCCCTTGCCGCTTGCATTTTGTAAAGTTCATCGTTGGTTTCAAACCGCAAGAGAGGAGAGAATCCATTATCATCATTAGTATCAAAAAGACCTTCCATGATATCTTCCTTGACTTCCTCGTCGCTGACAAAGGCACGGAAGAATTGGTAGTTCTTGTCAAGACGGGTGAAACAAAGGAAACGTCTGGCAAGTTCCTTGGTCTTGTCCTGATATCCATGAAGAGTCAGAAGTCGCAGGATAAGAAGCAGATCATTGCTCTTATGTTCATCTTCATCCCTGAGACAATCATCCTTGTGCATCACATGATAGTAGAGTTTGTCAAAGGATTCTGACTTGATGTCATAGCTGACAAGCTTATAGGAATCGATGCCAAGTCCCTGATACTTTTCGTAGAGTACCTTTCCTTCCAAAGAAGTCTCCGGATCAAAGACGGGATATGCCTTCAGAAAGTCCTCATATCCCGTTTCATCCTTCAGAATATGGGGAGAGACATATCTTTTAGCCCAATTCACCATCTCGCTGTCTTTCCTGAATTTCAGTCCACTGCTGTTTTGCATGCATATCGTATAGGCATATCGAATCTTCTGTTCTCCGTCATCCAGGGAAGAAAGGACTTTTTCATACATTTCAAAGAGGTTGGAGGAATCCATATAACTTTTGAACTTGGTAAACCACGGAAAGCACTCCTCGAAATACTTACTCCTCTGCTTTGGCGAAAAGCCACAGAGGAATTCACAGAAAAGAGCAAAGGCATAGTAGCTTCTGAATTCCTCATTCGTCGCTTCCTTGATGGTCGATAGCATTCTTATGATGTCTTTTTCCAAAATGGGAGAAAAAGATCTTCTCCTATAGCTGTCAAAATAGGAACGCAGGTCAAAACGTTTTCCTGAAAGAGCGTTCAGCTTTTCTCCGCTATAGCCAGAGAGACTCTTGCCATCCTTTTCAAAAAGCCGGTAATCACTCCGATAATAGCCTCCACCATCGGAAAGAATCAAAATATCATACGAATTTCCCTTTTCGTCATCGAGAGTCAGTTCCACATATAATCCATTGCATCGAAGCAGCAATCCTTTCATAGCCATTTCCTTTCCATAGACAACATCAATATCATATCAAAAACAAAGCGGAGATTCTTTGTGTTTTCCTCAAAAAGAGAAAAACAAGGACAAATTCTCCGGTGACTTATAAAATCTTCAAGGCAGAAGCGGGTTCAAAGGAATCGAAAGAAGAAATCAAACCCGCTCCTTCTTCTTTCTGAAGGCAAAGAACAACAGGACACCTGTGCCAGAAAGCAGAACGACATCGGCAAGAACGACGAGCCACACCCAGGAATAATCATGATTTCCACCGCTCATCGCCGAATCGAGATTCTCTGCCCACTATACAGCCGGCGGAATCGAAAAAAGCAGTGTCAACCTGACTGACTATGCCAAGTCCGTCACATTGAAACCCGGAGAGACGCAGACAGGATCGAAGTCAGTCTCTCTGCCTAAACCATGTCTAGATATGACTGCTATGACAAGAACGTGAATGGCTTTGCCGGATATGAATTTGAGCAGGGTGACTACTCTTCCAATCTTTCCAAGGCAAACAACAGCAAAAGCCTCTCTCTTGAAACAATCTTCAGAGAGGCTTTTTCGCTTATAGGATCCAAGGTTTCAAAAAGCTCTCCCGAAGGAGAGCAGGGAATCGCTTAGAAAGAAGTAAGTCCGCTATCAGCCGTGACGATGGCACCATTGACGATGCTGGCATCATCACTTGCTAAGAACAGGGCAACCTCAGCAATCTGGAGAGGTGTTGCCATCGGGCTTTCGAACTGATTGGCAAGCATGACAGAGGCAAGACCTTTCCGAGAAGCGTTCTTGAAGACATCCGGAGAGACCATCTCAGTAGCAATTCCGCCAGGGCAGATGGCATTGCAACGGAAATGTTTGCGGTAGTTGAAGGCCGTATTCTTGACAAGACCAAGGACGGCATGCTTAGCCATCGTATAGGCACATCCGCTCTTTCCACCGCAGATACCGGCAATGGAAGCGATGGTCACGATGCTTCCCTTGGTATTGGTGGAAACGAATTCCTGGGCAGCCTTCTTTGTGGCATAAGCAGGGCCATAGACATCGACTTCCATGAGTCTCTTCATCATATCGACATCCAGTTCATCGACCGGAGCAAAATTATCCATCAATCCGGCATTGTTGATGAGAATGTCAAAATGGCCAAATTTTTCCTTTGCGAAATCAATCATGGCGATGTTGGTTTCTTCTAAGGAGATATCACCTACAAAGGCAAGGATCTTTCCAGGAAGACCTTTTTCAGCAGCTTCCTTTTCCAATGCTTCCAGTCTTTCCTTCCTGCGGGCAACGGCTACGACATTGCAACCTTCCTTGGCAAATAAAAGGGCTGTTTCTCTTCCGACACCGCTTGATGCACCCGTGATGACGGCAACTTTGTTCTCTAGTTTCACTTTATTGAACCTCCGGAAGCAATTATATCAATAATGTAAGCGGTTTATCAATTGATTTGAAAACGAATCATTCCTTCCTTGATCTCATCTCTCGTTTATATAAGCCACTATGAAGAAATAAGAGAAGCTACAAGGCTATCACCGATATTTCTTTGATATCCAATGTAGTCCTCAAGAAAAAACTTCCAAGATTGTTCCTGACTCCATAAACGAAAGCACCCTGGCCTTCTCTTTCCACATCATGAAATATACATGCATGGATTATCTTTTCATTTTTATTTATACGATCAGTAACTTCATGGATATCCACCTGTCCGACCGATACAAAAAACCCTCTATATCTCAATTCATTGTAAATTACGTTTTCGATGCTTCAATGATGACGGATATACGATTTCCTTCACGTTGAATGATAAGGAAGTCACCATAAAGCTCACCAAGTCTGCTACCGGCACCTCTGCCTCATATACAGTCAATCTGACAAACGGCGAAGGGATAAGACATCAGCCTTGGGATACAGGGACTTTCCCAATCTCAGAACGATGTCACTGGCCAAGACTCGCTTCATCAAAAATCCTCAAGGCCTCCTTCCTCTTGTCTTTTGAATGACAAAACATAGAAAGCGTGTGTTTTTCAAAAAAAGTCCTGCTTTCATCCATAAATGATGGTATCATGAAGAAGACAAAAAGCATCCTGCCGATTCATTTCGGCATTTTGTCAAAAAGGAGGACAGACGGATGGGCGATATCAATACCAGAGAATATGAGAACCTCATGGATTCCCTTGACTACATCAACGAGGATACCCGAGAGGACATTCTCCTTCAGATACAGAACAAAAAACTTGTGCTGACGGAATTCGAGACCTTGTATGATGAAATCTTCGACAAAAAGACGATAGATGAACAAGACCTTCTGGCTGAGATGAAGGGAAAGAAGTTCACCAAGGAAGAGAAGGCTGCCTTATACCATCGTCTGATTATTGCCATGATCCGATCTTATCGTTTCACCGTAGACACTTTCCGTCCTGTAGTTGAAAAAGCCATGACGTATGATGAGAAGCATCATTATGACTTTGCTCTCATTCCTCTCCTTATGGACTTCTATGATGGAAAGGATGACATCGTCAAGGAATCCCTGAAGACGTTGCCTGAAAATGCCATCACCATCCTGTTGAAGGGATACTACGACAAGGAAGACAAAAAAACAATCATGGACAGAATTTTTGATTACGATTCAATGGCTTACCTCGTTTTCTCCACACCTGAGACCTACAGGTATATGAACAACGATGTAATTGATGTTCTTTCCTTGAATACATCATTCCTCGATATGGACAGCTTCGTTTTGGCAAATACCTACAAGGTGCTCATCAATGGTTTAGTACGTACCGGAAAGGATTTCATGACTGCATATAAGCGCCATGATGCTTTATTTAAGATATTAGGCAAAGCTACGCCGGCCTTCGAAGACCGCCTTCCAAAGGATGTGATTGACCTTGTCAGATCCGGAAGTGAGGAAACCGTGTCGCTCATGGACAGTGACTTATATGGGGGCTCGGACGATTTTGAAGGGCTCTTGGAAGGATTCAATGAGTTTGAGACCTTCGATCATAAGGTTACCAAAGAGGAATTGGTAAAAACACTCAATGAAGCCGAAAAATACAGGTTGGTCCATTTCGACAATCCATGGGTCTCGTTCCCGTTCTTTGGCATGATATTCCTGGACCATTATTTCAAAGCCATAGACAAGTTGAAGGAAATCTTCAAACAGGTGCAGCCTGGAGAGCTTCCTTATTTCAAGATAGACTTCAACATGACACAGCCAAAAGGAGCCATCAAGAGACAGTTCCTCGTACGATATGACATGAATCTATATGATCTCTGCCGTGAATTCCTGTATTCCATCGGCGTGGATGAAATCGACCATCAGTGCGGTTTCATGACAAAAACGACAAAATATGATTGTCCCTATCCGACTTTCTTCCATGAAGACATACCGCAATCCGGCATGGTCGACGCCAGAAAAATAAGGCCCTACGAAATGGATTCCGATACTGCCCTCTTCACCTATGACTATATGCAGGACTGGGATTTCAGGATGAAGATTTCCCAAACCCCTATATCAAAAAAGGAGATTGGAGACTGTGTCCTGAAGAAAGCAACCGGATACAGACTCATCCCTGATGCCCACAATGCCTTCTGTGACTTCTATAACGGAGTTCAGCTGGATGACTTCTTCAGTCCTTTCCTGAAAGATGAAAAAGGTAAGCTCATATCAAGAGATGCCTTCTTCGGACCATTCAAGCCGGAGGAAGTCATCCGTGTTCCTCACTGCTACTATGAGGACGAAGACGACGAAGACGACGAAGAAAACCAGGAGTGAAAGCAAGGATTCATCTGACATCTTGACAACATCAAAAAGGGGCATAGATGGTTTAACCATCCGTGCCTCTTTTTAGATTTCAAAACCATCCAGCGGATGATTTCGTTTATAGTTTCTTATCGACAGATTCCCACAAAAGGAATCACTTCTCTTCAGGTTGTTTTCTCAACTGGATGAATACGACAGCACCCCAGGCAATGATGATGAGCGGGAAGGCGATATCGATGACAATCTGGAGAATGGTGATGATAGGAGTACCGGCTTTCTTGACGGAATTGACGCCATATCCGTTCATGGCATTGGAATTGCCTACGGTGTAAAGCATATTCTTGAAAGTACGTCTCAGGACATAGACGTCATTGGCATCATTATAGTCAGCCTTGTTCCAGGAACGGGTGACGGAAAGGTTGATGTCACCGCCGGCATAGGCCATCTGCTTGACCGGCATATAGCCAGGCGTATTGAAGTCATCGATGACGGCACCCTTGAATCCCCATTCGTTTCTGAGAATCGTGGTAAGCAGTCTATAGTCACCGCCGGTCCAGCGAAGGCCGATACGGTTGAAGGAGGTCATGATACCCGTGCAGTCTCCTTCCTTGACGGCGATTTCAAACGGACGGAGATAGATTTCCCTCATGGCCTGTTCGGTGACATAGGAGATGTCACCATTGGACTGACGGTTGGTCTCCTGTTCGTTCAAGGCAAAGTGCTTGGCAAAGCAATAGACACCCTTCTTTCTGCATCCACGGATCTGAGCAGCAGCCATCTTTCCGGCAAAGAGAGGATCTTCAGAATAGTATTCGAAGTTTCTTCCTCCGAACGGAGAACGGTGGATGTTGATGCCAGGAGCATACCATCCGGAATAGGAGAATCCTTTCTTGGTATCACCCCAGAGTCCTTCTTCGCCGACCGTCTCACCATATTCCTGAGCCAAGTCGACATTATAGGTCTGACCAATCATGACTTCGGAGCAATAGGCGGCAGTACCGTAGAATTCACTCTTGAACATGAAGTTGACAAAGCCGGCAGGACCATCGGTCTCATAAGTCATCGGTTTGTCGATGTCGGTTACTTCCTTGGTATGGAAGGCAGCACGGTTCATATGTTCCTTGATGGCATCCAAGGAAACACGGCTGAGAAGAGATTCCCATTTCGGATTGTCATATTCGATATAGGGAACTCCATACTCGTTGAGCTTGTAGCTTCCGTCGTCGTTGGTTTCAAACAGCTGCCACAGCTTGAGATTCTGATCTTCCTCAGGAACATCCAGATTCGGCATCTCATAAGTCTCGGGGTTGTTCGGATTCCTGTCCTGAAGAATCGTCAGTTCCGCCTGGGAGAGATTGTAGTCGTCTCCGGACGGGCTCTTCGGGAACGTTCCTTCGAAATCATCACGGTTCAGAATGCTCTGTAGATGATAATCGGAATCCCAATATTTGTCCTGATTTCCAGTGTAAAGGTTCTCAACCCTATTTCCGGTGACAGGATCATTCTCATACTTGATGGTATCGGCAAGGTTCATATCAAACGTATCGATGACAGTATGGCTATCGGTCCTCAGGGAGAAGCGATAGTTTCCCTTATCCAAGGTATATCCCTTGAATCCATCGTCGTTCTGGTCACGATAATCATAGGAAGCAAGATAGTAAGGATCGATTTCGACCTTGACGATCTCATCCTTGCCAGGTTCCAGTTCGGAAGTCTTGGCAAAGCCGACAAGCTGGAGAGCACTCTTCTGGATCTGTCCCCTGATATAAGGAGCTGAAGCATAAAGCTGTACGACAGCCTTTCCTTTGACATTGCCATCATTGTGGACTTTGACGTCTACGGTGAACTTATCCTTGCTAAGAGCCGAAGGAAGCTTATCCTTGTTGTCAAGCGAGTAGCTGAAGTCGGTATAGCTGAGACCATATCCATAAGGATAGACGACATTTTCCTTATACCAGGCTTCTCCATCCGTCAAAGCTCTCGTCTCATAATAGCGATAGCCGACATAGACACCTTCTTCGTAATCGACGAAATAATAATCAGCATCGGATCCATCCATCTTGAATCTGTCACCGTCATGGACTCTGTTGTCACCGAAATTCTGGTAGCTCGGAGCCTTGGTGAAATCGGTTGCAAACGTATCGACGGTATGTCCGCTCGGATTGACTTTTCCGGTCAGGATCTCGCCAAGAGCCATGACACCGGTCGTTCCGGTACCAGGCATGAAGAAGGCTCCGTCGATCTTATCGGCAAACTCACCGCTTTCCAAGAAGCCAAGTTCCATGGCATTTCCGGAGTTGATGATGACGCAGACCTTCTTGAATCCGGAAGCGAGGACATTGCGGATCATCTCCGTCTCGTTGTTATCCAGTTCAAGATAGTGTTTTCCTTCTTCGGCTGAAGTCCTGGGAAGATCGAATCCTTCTCCGCCGATTCTGGAAAGGACAATCAAAGCCAGGTCATGGTAGGAAGCATAGGAAGCCTTGACATCGGCCGTATAGCTGGAATAGGGAGTCTCTCCGACATCCAAGGCGACGGTCTTTCCGGAATCAAGGTCGGACGGATTGCTCGGCCTTCCGTTTCCGGATAAGGAATTGTTGGCATAGAAGGCCTTCAAAGTCGGGTTGACTTCAAAGCCGACGGCCGTAAGAGAATCAGACAAGGTCTTGGCATTGCTGGAGTCAACGGCACCAGAGCCGGAACCGCCATAGACGATGCTGGCAGAATTCTTTCCGAAGATGGAGACTTTGTTTCCATCCTTGGTGACATCCATCGGGAAGGCGTTGTTCCTGTTCTTGAGCATGACGATGCCTTCTCTGGCGAGATTCACATTGAATTCATCACCCTTCTGCTTGGCTTCATCCTTGCTCTTGGTCGTCTTCTTGTAATATTCGGAAGACTCTTCGCCGGTGGAAGTACTCTTTAGTCTTCCCAAGGCAAGGACAGCCATATCCTTGACGGTAGGGACCGCAAGGGCGATGTTCACCACCAAGAGAAGCAGAGCCAAGACACAGGAAACGATGAACCAAACCCTCGCTCCGATATTTTTAAAGAATTTTTTCACAGTCATTTGGTCTTTCCTTTCGTCTTGGATTATTCTTCAAACAAGGAAAGATTATCGGTAATCGGATTGTAGGTAAGCTTTGCGTCCTGGAAATCCGTCAGCTTGACGCAATCGACCATCGGAGCCGTGGCATACATGGTTCCGCCCATCGCATCGGAGTTGGCCGTGATCAGCTTGATGGTGTTCTCACCCTCGACAAGGTTGATTTTCTTCTTCAGCTTATGGGTGGAGAAAGGACGTACATAGCCGGTGCTGTCGGAAGTCGAGGCACCACTGAGAGTGATGGTCCCATAATCCTGGATTTCAGTTCCGTTGACCTGAACCTTGTAATTATTCGACGTAAGGGTGATATCCTTGATTTCACAGCTGAGTCTCAAACTAAGAGAGACATCATTGACAGCCTTGGTGCTGTTGAAGACGAAGTCGACAGACATATTGGTGACATAGAGATAGCCGAGCCAGTATCCGTTGGAGGCCTTGGCAGCTCCGTCCTGATCCTGCTGAACCATTTCCTTTCCGTTGCTTCCGCCAGAATATCCGGCACCCTTCTTTCCGGTGAGATTGGTATATTCAGCTTCCATGGTGAAGGTCGAGTCCGTCGGACCAGCCTCGAAAGAAGCCGGTGCTTCTTCACTGGCAGGTTTGGATGTGGCCTTCTCAGTAGTTTTCGCGGAAGTCGGCTCGTTAGAAGCCTTGGTGCTCTCTGAACTTCCCGATTGACAGGAAGCAAGCATCAACGGCAAGACAATCAACGATAATAATTTATTCAGTTTCATGTTTTCCCCCTCTGATTTTTCTTATAAATACAATCCCAGTCATAGGACTGGGATTGTATGACAGCTATAGCTTACTTATCTTCTTTCTTCTTTTTGATGACAAGGGCTGCACCAAGAAGCGTAAAGGCTCCTAAGGCGCTGGTGGCAGCGATGATGCTTCCACCACATCCGGAAGAAGACTTACCCTTAAGTTCATCGACCTGCTTCTGAAGTTCGGTGATTTTGTCTTCCAAAGCCTTGGTATCGGTGGTATTGCCCTTTCCGATTTCCGTCTTCAGATTGGCAATTTCCTTTTCGAGGGCAGCAATCTTCTCAGCTGTCTCGTCCTTGACTTCTCCGCCTGCGTCTTCTTCGACGACGATGGTGAAGGTCTCCTTATAGTTGTATCTTCTTGCGAACCATCCAGAACCCTGGGAGGCAGAGCAATTGACGGTGAAGGTGTACTTTCCGGCCTTGGTAGCCTTACCGGAGATGGTACCATCTTCAGCGATGGTCAATCCTTCCGGAAGCTCTCCGTCGACGAGTGAATACTTGATGTTGTTGTAACCGGCATCGGTCGTGACAAGTTCGGTTGTGACCTTGTCGGAATAATCCTGGCCGACCTTGGTCGTGGTCTTGGTAAGAGAGAAGGCAGAATCGATGTTCATGGAATAGGAGAGTTCCTTCTCAATCCAACCATCGATGGTGGCCTTGACGGTGAAGTCAAACTTACCGGAAGTGGTAGGCGTACCGGTCAGCTTACCGGAAGCGAAGGTGACACCTTCCGGAAGATTACCCTTGGTGATCTTATAGGAGACTTCAAGAGCATTGTTGCTCTGGGCAGCAGTCAAGGAGAGGTCTTGATTCATGGCTTCGCCGACAGCACCCTTGATGTCGCTTCTTCCGACAAGTTCATTGACCTTGACGCCATTCTGGATACCAGAAGTGTTGCAATAGGTCCAAAGAGATCTTCTTACCGTATCACGGACAGCAGACCACTGGGTCGGACTGGCAAGCGTATGCTGCTTGTTCTTGTATTCTTCGGCATTCTTGGCAACAAAGACCATATTCTTCTCTTTGTCATAGACGCCTTCGAGTTCATTGCCGGCACGGCTGTTGGTTCCCATCGGATAGGCATTGCATCTGACAAAGTCATACATCGTCTGGACATTGCCGCCGATATCGGAATCGGAGACACCCTTGAATCCCCACTCATCCTGGAGGATGTTATGATACAGACGATAGTTGACGGACTTGGAGAGACCGATTCTGTTGAAGGCAGACATGGTACCGTTGCAATCAGCTTCGGTGAAGCAGAGTTCGAAGCTCTTCAGGTAAATCTGTCTCATGGCCTGCTCGTTGCAATAGGTGATGAGACCGCCGGAAGTACCACGGTTCATTTCCTGATCATTGAGGGCAAAGTGCTTGAGATAGACGTGCATACCCTTGCTCTGGACACCCTTGATGACTTCAGCGGCAATCTTTCCGCCCTGGATACCATCCTGGGAATAATATTCGAAGTTACGTCCGGAGAGAGGAGAACGATGCGTATCGGTGGCAGGACCATACCAGCCGTTGACACCGACGAAGAGACCGTCGTTACCGACCATGACACCCTGACGATAGGCAAGTTCCTTGTTGTAGGTGCTGGCGATATTGACTTCACTGACCCAGGCGACACCGCTTCCCTTGGATCCACCCTTGAGCTGGGCAGGACCATCGTTGTCGACTTCGGCAAGTTTTCCGATACCGGCAAGGGCGTTCATCTTACGGCTGTTGCCGGAAAGATAGGCAACCATTTCCTCATAAGAGAGGTTGTTGAGGATGTTATCCCAGCCTTCATTGTCGATATCCTTGCCAATCATGGTATTGAGGTCGATGCCTCTGTCTTTGGCAGTCGGCTTGGCCTTTGCTTCGGCATCGGTGAGCTGCTTCCAGGTCTTACCGGCTTCCTTGACATACCAAGGATCGGTTTCCTTGTCTTCATAGGCATAGTCTTCGCCCTGTCCATTGAGGAAGTCCAACGTTTTCTGGTTGTAGGTCAAGTCATCCTTGGTAGGAGCCTTGGGGAAGGTACCGGCAAAGTCAGCTCTGGAGAGATAGGTGATACCTTGCTTTGTTTCAGCATCCTTGACGGTGACACCGACCTTGTTGGTGTTGTATTCGTCATCCTGAGAGAACCAGGCTTCAATCTTCTTTCCAGTCTTGGCACTGTTCTCGACAAGAATGCCGGTCTTTCCCTTGGTTGCCGTCTTGGATGCAGCAGATGCATTCTCGTTGACGGTATAGTTGACCTTCATGTCATTGTGGGACTTGTTGTCCTTCAATACGGTATGGGAATCGCTCTTGACGGAAAGCTCATAGTTACCGGCTTCCAGTTCGTAGCCTTTGAATCCATTGCCGTTGGCATCGTTATAGTCAAAGTCGGCCATGTCACGTGCCTTCAGGCTAAGAGTCAGAACTTCGGATTCACCTGGTTTCAGGCTCTTGGTCTTGGCAAAGTCAGCCATGTTGGTGCTGGCCTTTTCAATGCCACCCTCGGTGTAGTCGCTGTTGTAGTAAAGTTGGACGACGTCCTTTCCTTCTCTCTCGCCGATATTGGTGACCTTGACCTTCACGTCAATCTGCTGATCGGCAGAAGTGATGGTTCCACCGGTAGTATCCACGAGTTCATAAGCGAAGTTGGTATAGCTGAGACCGTATCCGAACGGATAGACGACATTCTCATCATACCATGTTCCCTTCTCTACCTCGCCTCTGGTCTCATAATAGCGATAACCGACATAGATACCTTCCTCATAGCTGACTTCAGCATAGGAGGTACCATCGAGAGCCAAGGTTCCATCATCATTCTTCTTGGAGTTCCATCCCTTATAGGCCTTGCCATCGGGTCCAAGAACGGTGGTCTTATCCGTAGTGACAAGCTTTCCATCTTTGTCGAGTGTCGTCTCGACCTGGCTTCCATCGGAGAAGTTGAACCAAGTCGGATCCTTCTTGAAGTCCTTCGGATAGATATCGACGGTTCTTCCGCTAGGCTCGGCATTGCCGACAAGGACATCACCTAAGGCAAGAATACCATTCTGGCCGGTATAGCCGATCCAGAGGATGGAGTCGACCTTGTCAGCCAGTTCGCCGTTGACGATCGGATCAAGTTCCATAGGAGAAGCGGAGTTGATGAGGACGACGACCTTGTCAAAGCCCTGTTCCTTGACGTACTTGATCATAGCTTTCTCATTGTCTTCCAGCATGAGGATGTGATCCTGCTTGTTGGAATGTCCGGGGACGTTATAGGTCTTGTTATCGGAGAATTCAGAGCCAGGTCTGGAAATGACGATGATGGCTGCATCATGGTAAAGCTGATAGGTTCCTTCGACCGGTTCGAGGAAGGAAGTAGGCATTTCGGAAACGCTCTTGGAAGCGAAGAAGCCGGAGCCGGAAGTGACGGCATGGTTGTCAGCCCAGTCCTTGTTGAAGGCCATGAGCTTCGGATTGACCTTGAGGCCGGCCTTCTCGAGAGAGTTCGTGATGGTCGCATCAGCATCCGTACCGGAAGAACCGGAACCTCCGCCACCGGAACGATAGTCATATCCGGCATGGCCGAAGACGGAAACGTTCTTGACTCTGTTGTCGAATGGAAGGACGTTATTGTTGTTCTTCATCAAAATGGAAGACTCGGCTGCCATTTCGATGTTGAGCTTCTTGGCATCGACCATTTCCTCTTCATGAGTGTCGTAGTCGACGTAGAAACGTTTCTGCTTGACTTCAGGCGTGGCTGCACCAGCTCTGAACGAAGTAAGAGCCATAGCAAGAAGTGTCGGAGAGAGCAACAACATACAACTCTTCATTTTTCCCATATTTGATCCTCCTTTGAATCTTTAGGAAATGACCAGACAAGAGGAATCTCTCCCTCCCTGAGGTCTTGAAGAGTATATTTGAAAGCGCATTCACTTTTTCGCAAACGCCTCAATCTTGAAGTTTTTTGCCCTAACCTTGCACTCCTGAAAGAAATGTAAGCGCACACAAAATGATTTGTGATACGTTTGAAAAACAACTCAGGAGGTCCTGAGTTGTCTATGATGGATGGCAGCTGTCTGTGGGGAAGAAAATCTGAAGCCGGAAGATGCCGTCGTCGGTGGTGATCTTCATCACGCCATCATACCGGTCGACGGTCTTCTTGATGGAGACCAGACCGAATCCGTGATACTGGCTGTCTTTCTTGTCCGTCAGTATCCTTCCACCCTTGACGTTGAGTTCTCCTTCGTAGGGATTGTCTTCCGTGATATAGACGCCTCCATGGGATTTGAAGATTTTCAGAGTGATGATACGCTTCTTCTCATTCTTGATCTTCAACATGGACTCGATGGCATTGTCGACGATGTTTCCAAACAGGGAGGTGATTTCATTCTGGGAAAGGAAATCAATCTGCTTCCCGTCGATGATGCAATCCAGGATGACGTTGTTCTTATGGCAGAAGAGGGACTTCTCGCTTAAAAGAATATCCAGCGTTTCGTTTCCGGTTTTGACCCTCGTATCATAGATTCTCAGCTTGTCTTCGATGTCGGCAAGCTCCTTTTGGATCTTTGGATCGGATATGGCTTCCAAAGTCCTCAGCTGATGTCTCAGGTCATGGCATTTGACGTTGATCATCTCGATGTTCTGCTTTGAGAGGTCAAACTGCCTGTTCCTTTCATATTCCAGCTGGTTCATGACGGCAATCTGGGACTGGATGTTCACCTGCCTTGCATATCCGAACATGATGATGAGGGTCATGATGCACAGAATGACGTTGAAGGTGTTCATCCAATATTTGACAATCGCCTCCTGATAATTGAAATACATCAAGGAGAAGCAGTTGAAGATGATGTCGACAAGGATGGCAAGACCGCTGATGATCAAAGTCATAAGCGGAGGGACCAGGAAGATTCCCTTGTTGTTCTTGATGACCTGGTACAAACCAAGGAGAAGAGGTGAAAAGAAGACATAGAAGGCAAAGCCGAAGACGTATTTTTGTATATAGATTGAAATTTCCAAATCGGGAATCAGGTCTGCCAGCATGAAGTAGAACATCTGCGTCACAAGATAGATTATGTGTCTGCAGGTATAAGCGGCAAAAGACAGGAACAATGCTGCTACGAACTTCATCTGGAAGCAGCAATAGGCAGCCAGGGCCGAATAGATGGTGGAAGCCGCATAGGTTATTGTCGTCCAGAGAAGGAGAGGAAGGAGTCTCGGAATGGCATTCGTGCCGACCAAGGCAAAATAGACCGCAAGCACGGACAAGGAGACACGGAGGGCAAAGTGGTTCCGTTTCTTGACCGAACAAGAGAAAAAGAAAGTCAAAAGAAAGGAACACATTCCCACGATGACGCTATATGAATAGAAGTGGGATAACATCACAGCGTCTCCCCGAGATAGTTCATCATGGACATCAGAAGACCTTTCTTCTTCGGATGGGAAATCTGAAGGGTTTCACCCGTAGCCATCTTGACATCGAATGTTTCCACGCTGCTGATGTATTTCATATTGACGATGTAGCAATGATTGGACCGATAGAACTGCTCGGGAGGAAGAAGCTTCTCCAATTGGTTCAAGGGAATACTTACATGATTTTCCTCACCTTGCGTATGGATGATGGTATCATGGGACTTCACCTCGATGAAGACGATATCGTCGAGGTTGACGGCGACGATTCCTCCACCCGTTTTGATCCTGAGCTTCTTTTCTTCCTTCCGCTTCATTAGGAAAGGTATCAGGCGGTCCAGCTTCAAGGTCAGATGTTCCAGGTTGACCGGTTTGAAGATGAAATCATAGGCATCGACCTCATAGCCACGGATGGCAAACTGGGCAAAGTCTGTCACAAAGATCAAAGAGATGGCACCATCGATCTGCCTCATCTCCTTGGCGGCATCCAGACCATTGATGCCAGGCATGTTGATATCCATGAAGACGATGTCATACGTTCCTTGCTTAAAATCCTGAAGGAATAGAAAGGCATTGTCGAAAACGAAGAAGGAAAAGACGGCGTTGTGCTGCTCGGCATATTTCTTCAGCAAGGAAATGTTGTTCTCCTGCTGAGTCTTGTCATCTTCGACAATAGCGATTTTAGAATCATTGATGTGTAACCTCTTACAAGCCTATCGGCTCAATATCTTATCAAAAGACAGCATAAAAAGAAAGCCACCAGAAAAAGACCTGCCGGCCTTCCAAATATCAAAATGATGACAACATAAATCAAAAAAACACCACTGAAAAAAGTAGGACCACAGGCTACCTGGAATCCTGCCTTTATCCTGCACTCAAGGGAAGATATCCTAAGAAAGTCAGAATCATGAGAATCACAAGAGGAACAAGGACGATGATAGTGTTCCTGATCATCAGAAGCCTGGACATCTTCCACTCCCTGACCGTGAAGGCACGGACCTTAGGAATCTCAAGGATGTTCAATACGATGACGGCTGAAAGATAGATGAAGTAGAAGTTGACGAAGAAGAGATAGAAGGCATTGGCCATCTCTATCCATCTGGAATTGGCAAGACAGAAGCCGACCGTACAAAGAGGTGGCATCAATGCCGTAGCGATGGCAACACCGGGAATGACGTTGTTATACTGTCCCTTCCTGGTCTGGCCGATGATGCCCGCAATACCACCACAGACAGCGATGATGACATCAAAGAAGCTAGGGGATGTCCTGGCAAGAATCTGTTCCGTCGGCTCCTTGATGGGAGAAATCAGAAAATATATCGTCGAAACGACGATGGATATGACAATCTGGAGAAAGAAGCCACCGGCTCCTCTCTTCAGGGCGTAAAAATCATTGCTTGCCGTACCATAGGAAAGAACGATGATCCTGTTCATCAGAGGAGATATCAGCATCGCACCGATGATGACGGCGACGGAATTCGTATTCAATCCGACGGAAGCAATCAAAATGGCACAGATCATGATGACCATGTTGGTCCCACGGAACCTTCCTCCGGACATGATCCTGTCCTTGATTTCCTCATGGCTTGCCACATCATCGCGAATGGAAAAAACCATTCTCAGATGATAAAGCAATCTTTTGAAAGCATTGTGGGATTTCTTTTCCTTCGCCAGTTCGATATGATCTGCGATATCGATATTGGTATCTTCGGTGATTTCCTCGTCTCCAGTATAGAAGGTGAGGTTTTCCTCGTTCTTGTTCTCGTTTTCTTCCATATCAGTACTCTACGGAGAAATATTCTATACATGTAAAGTCCATATGGAAAGATTTATTTTGAAGATGGTACCATTTTCAAAGAAGAATCTCCAAGGCCATCATCAGGGCAAATCCAATCATAAATGCCCAAAGTCCGTAGTGTTCATACCCACCTTTCCTGGATTCCGGAAGAAGCTCATCCAGTGTCACATAGATCATCATTCCGCATGCGATGCCAAGAAGCCATGGCGTGATGAAGCTGAGCTGGGCCAAAAAGAGACTGCATATGCCAAAGATAGGTTCGACGACACCGCTGGCCGTTCCGAAGAGAAAGCTTTTCGTCTTTCCCATGCCATCGGAAAACAAAGGTATGCTAACGGCAGCCCCTTCCGGAATGTTCTGGATGGCGATGCCGATAGCCAGAGACAGGCAGGAAGAAATCAGGGAAGCCTCTCCTGACTTCAAGGCCAGTCCGCAGGCAAAGCCGACCGACAAGCCTTCCGGAATATTGTGCATGGTCACGGCAAGGAAGAACTTGATGTTCTTGCTTAGAGGAGATGCCCTTCCCTCTTCCACACCTGTGGACTTGTGGAAGTGGGGAACCACCTTGTCCAGGATATAAAGCAAGACTCCACCAATCAGAAATCCTGCTATCGGAGCAAGATAGCTGAAATCAGGAAAAAGCTCCTTGCTTTCCTCAATCGAAGGAAGAAGAAGACCGAAGAAACTAGCTGAGACCATGATGCCTCCGGCAAAGCCAAGAATCATGTTGCTGACCTTGTCAGAGAATCCCTTGCGGAAGAAAAAGACAAGCGACGATCCGAATGTCGTTGCCAAGAATATCATCGAAAGGGATATGACAGATACCATTGCTGCATTCATGTTCATTACCTCCGAAATTCAATCTCAGGTAAATGGTAGAAGCTGAAAAAGGGAATGTCAAGAATTAAGTTAGCTATTTCTAACTTTTAGGAGAAAGAAATGCTGCAGGTCTCCCTGCAGCGGTTTTCTTTTTACTTATACTTATAGAATCCTTCCCCGGTAGACGTACCGAGTTTTCCTTCCTCGATATACTTGCTGAGTATCTTTTCCATGGCTTTGAAATTATAAGGCATCATCATCTTCTTGAGAAGAGGCGAGAAGAAGCCAGGGACCTTCTGATACTGACTGACGATGTTGTAGGCAGTCTTGAGACCGACGATATCAAAGATTTCAAACGGGCCTTTGGGAGAACCGGTTCCCCTCTTCCAGGCCGTGTCGATGCTCTTGGGATCAGAAATGCCGTTGGCATAGAGATCCAATCCAGAAAGAAGGAAGGGGACAAGCATAGAGTTGAGAAGATAACCGTTCTTCTCCTTCAGGACAGGAAGTCCGATCATATGGATGTCACTGGCAAACTGCATCACAGCGTCAAAGTACTTCTGTTCAGTCTCAGGCTGAGACATGACTTCAGCCGTATTGTTCTTCCAGATGGAATTGGCGAAGTGCAAGGAAAGATACATGTTGGGTCTTCCGGTAAACTTGGCAAACTGACTTGGAAGAAGCGTAGAGGAATTGGTGACAAGGATGGTCTTCTTGGGAAGGACAGGAGCAAGCTTCTTATAGAAGTCGATCTTGGCCTTGCAGTCCTCGGCCATGGATTCGATGACGATATCGGCATCTTCACAGGCCTTCTTCAAGTCAAGTTCAAGCTTCAGTCCGGAATAGGCTTCCAGCGTTCTCTTGACGGCATCGTCATGGTCAAAGCCGTTTTCAAAGACAAGGCCACGGCACCAAAGAGGAGAATTCTCATCGGCATCCTTCATCTTTTCAATCGCCTCAAGATACGTTTCCTTGAGATGATCGATCTTCGGCTTCGTCCTGGTGATGCTAGACTCGCTTCTGAGCCAGATCGTCACATCAAAGCCACAATAGGCTGCCTGAAAGGCAATCTGGCTTCCGAGGACACCGCCACCGGCGACAACAACCTTTTTAAGTTCCATATTCTTGTTCTCCTTAAACAATTAGAGGCATTATAGCGGTTACATTTCAAAAAATCCACTATAAATTTATAGGGACAACAACATTCGAAAAGATATTGACCATTCCGATACATTCCGTTGATTATTTCTGCCATCAGTGATTTCAAATAAGGACAAACGTCATTGAAAAAAGAAAGAACAGCTGTGCCAGAAGATAAGTAGACATGATATAGAAATCCCTGCGTGGAAAATCCTTGATGAACATCGAATAGGAAAGGATGGAATCTGAGATGATGAACAACACAAGGCCAAAGAATCCAAAGATGAAAAATCCTCCCAGCATCAGAAATGCCAACATGTTCATGATGCAATCCATAACCAGGATGGTCACATAGAAGGATCCGAAGGCCGTCAGGACATAGTCGACATGAAGCACCTTCCTGGTGCCAAAGAAGGAACAGACAAGAAGGATGAAGCAAACGATCGATATGCTTATAAAAAAGACTGAATCCAATTTTCCTTCAAAGGCCAGGCATTTCCCGATTTCAAGGATATAAAAAAGATGGTTCAAAAAGAAAGACACCATGCCATATAAGACACACCACTTCCTATCCTTATAGAGGAGGAAGATGTCTCCAATCATGCCAAAGAAGCATCCTGCATAAAGAAACCATTCCGTCGGAAAAAGGACTGCCATCATGATGCCAGCCGAAAGAAGGCAGAAGGGTTTGACTCTTTTACGCCATCTTTCCTTCTCCTGATAGGCAAAGATGACTTCCAGGACAGATATCGCAAGATAGACAAGGAGGAAGAAAGGAAGGATTACTTTCAGATGAGATGAAATGAACTCAGGCTGATAGACATTCATAGACGTTTCCCCTTTACTTCCTTCATTATACCTGAGAAGCATTCTTATCTACAAGAAAGAAAAAAGGCCTTGCAGAGAAGACCTTTAGGAAAGACCTGGAATTCCTCCTTCGCGGATGGTCTGAATCACCCGGATGATGGAGAACAGAAGCAAGATGACCGCACATACGATGGCAGGGATGGAAAGGATGAAGGCATCCCTGGAATCCCTGTTCTTCGAACTGTCCGGATAGGAACTGATACAGCAGAAGGTAGCAAGGCAAAGAGATACGATGGGAGAAACCATAAAAGCCCAGCTCAGACCAAGGAACAGAAGATCACGGAATCCTTTCTTGTCTTCCTGGTTCCCATCGGGGAGTTTCTTTCCGCACTTCGAACAGAACGATGCTCCATCTTCAATCTCTTCGTTGCAATAAGGGCATTTCATATAAGACCAAACCTCCTGAAGCATGCTGCTTCAAAACATATTCGACAAGACATATCCTCCCTAAATCCATAAAAAGCAAAAAGATTTCTTTATTTAGGCGTGGGCACTGGTAGCCTCAGAGATGGTGGAACAGGCTCTTTCGCAGATGAAGTTGAAATGGTCACCGCAACGTTCCAGATTTCCGACAAGATTGACAAAGACATTGGAATTCTGTGGCTTGCATTCGCCCCTGGAAAGTCTTGCCATATGGTCATTGACCATCTTTGTTCTCAGATTATCGATGTCATCCTCGACCTTGCTCGTCTTCTCAAGAAGTTCAAGGGACGGATTCTCGACGATGAGCTCAGTGTTCTTGAACTGCTCGTTCAAGAGTGACTTCATTTCGGAAAGCTGCTTGAAGACCACGTCGGAAAAGACAAGGTTCTCGTTTACTTCATGGTTGGTATAACCAGCGATGTTGTCAGCAACTTCGGTAAGACGGATAAGGTCGGCAATATCAAGCTGCATCTTGCTCAGCCTTGAATAGACTTCCTCAGCAACACCTAAAGCCTGAATCTTGACAACGAATTCCGTCAGATTCCTCGACATGCGGAGGACATCATTCTGTATTTCATCGATTTCCTGCTTCTTACCGATATCACGATTCACAAAGGCATCGATGGCAAGGTTCAGATCCATAAGAGCCTTCTTGGCAATCTGATGATAATAGCGGACAGCCTGGGCATAGGCGATGGCCGTATTCTTCAAAAAGCGTTCATCGATGAGATCGTTGACATTCTCCTCTCCATTCTTCTTTTCCGGAATGATGAGGGTAGCAAGTTTGACAAAGACCTTGATGAAGGGGAAGAAGATGACGGTGCAGACGACGTTGAAGAACGTATGGAACATGGCGATGGCTGTCTGAGGGCTTCCGGCAAACCATTTGTTGAACGTTTCTTCGTTGAACTTCGGGATGAGAATCAGGATAATGAAGAAGAGAATCGAGCCGAAGACATTGAATAAGAAGTGGATGACGGCCGCTCTTTTTCCGTTTGTCGTAGAGCCGATGGCAGAAAGAAGAGCCGTAGCCGTGGAACCGATATTGGTTCCAAGGATCAAAAACAGGACACCGTTTCCCCCGCCACCGACGACGGCACCTGCCATCGCCATGGCGATGACGATGGATGTGATGGCACTTGAAGACTGGACTGCAGCTGTAGCGATGATGCCGATGAAAAGAAGCAGGAAAGGATTGTCCAGTCGAGTCAGGAAATCTTTGAACAAAGAACTGGAGTCGATGATATCCTTCATATATGACGTCATCACCTCCAAGCCCAGGAACAGCAATCCGAGACCGATGATGAGGGTTCCGCAGTCAGCGACCTTCTCATGTTTCTTGACAAAGATCATCTTCATCAGCACGCCGACCAGGGTCAAGGCAATCATGACCTGTGAAATCGGAAGGTTGGCAAGCGCGACGATCTGCGCCGTGATGGTCGTACCGATGTTGGCTCCCATGATGTAGGCCGTTGCCTGGGCCAAGGACATGACCCCGGCATTGACAAAGCCAACGACCATGACGGTCGTCGCACCGGAAGATTGCATGATCATGGTGGCAAGGGTACCAATACCCATGCCGACAAAAGGATTCTTACTCGTCTTGGCAAACAGTTTCTTCAGACTGGTCGTTGCCAGCTTCTCCGTTGCGGACTGAAGGATTTCCATACCGACCAGAAAGGCACCTAGGGCGCCGACAATCAACAGAATGTCTTTTATCAATATTGCTGTTTCCATAACGGATTTATTTTACGGACAGGCCTTTTTATAATCAACTCTAAACTTAAAATCATTTCAACCAAACGTAAAAAATGTATAAAAAGGGCGTTATTTACAAATATTTTATTTGCATTTGGTGTTTTCAAAGGCCAACTGCTTCATGACAAGATTGCTTTTTCATCCAAAAACATTACAATTGTCTTATCATGAAAACCGAAATTGATTTAAAGACCTATCCAAAGAGAAACCAATACCTCTGCTTCCATAAGTTTGCCGATCCGACCTACGGATTTGATGTCGACATCGATGTCGATGCCATCGCAAGGCTAGCCAAGGAAAGACATCATTCCTTTTTCCCTTATTTCTACTTCATCATCCTGAAGGCTGTCAAGGACGTTCCCGAGATGCGCCTGCGCGAAGAGAAGGGAAAGATATATCTCTATGATGAAATCGAACCGACGTTCACGGTCATGACCGACTTTGGCATCTATCAAAATGCAGGGTGCCCGATGTCCTGGGATTTCAAGGAATTCTATAAGAGAGTCGAAGATACCATCAAGGAAGTCAAGCACCTTCCCATCAGCGACGATCTTGACAGGTTTCCCATCTGCAAGCTTCCCAATGTCCTCTATACGACCTGCATTCCCGTCTTGTCCATCAAGGGAATGACCCATCCGACACCGGCAGGGGACTATGACTCCCTTAGCGTTCCTAGAATCTGTTGGGACAGATATAGGATTGAAGCAGACGGGCACTACCATCTTACACTGAACATCACCGTTTCCCACACTTTGGTCGACGGCTTTCCTTTGGCTGACTGCTTCAAGAGAATCCAGGAATATTGCAAGGATGCCCCGGCTATATTCAGGGAAGCCTTCTGAAAGCGCATTCAAGTCTTTTCTGCATACTATAAAAGTATAAATTTGAATCGTAATATTTTATTT
>JAJVUU010000020.1 GCA_021621525.1 Caryophanales bacterium | reverse complement strand
GGAAATACTCTTCTGCCTTCTTGCCATTGACGACAATGGCGCCAGTGCCAGGAGTCAAGAAGACTCTAGCGACGGAAGATTTTCTTCTTCCGACGGCGGAGTAAATGAGCTTTTCAGATTTGGTAGCCATGATTACTTCTCCTCCTTAGCGACCAGTTCGACGGCAACCGGCTTTCTATCCTGTCTATCATGTTCTGGACCGGCATAAGTGAACAACTTTTTCAACATGTCTTTGCCTAAAGGACCCTTGGGTAACATGCCACCAACGGCTCTTCTGATCATTTCGGTTGGATACTTTTCAACCATGACCTTGGCAGATCTAGTTCTGAGACCACCATAACTATTGGACTTGTTGTCATAATAGTTCTTCTTGGTGAGTTTGTTCCCAGTCAACAAGACCTTCGAACAATTGACGACGATGACGAAGTCACCATTGTCAAAGTTTGGAGTGTACTGAGGCTTGTTCTTTCCCATCAGTACGACAGCAATTTCGGAGGCTAATCGACCAAGGGGCTTGTCTGTTGCATCGACGACATACCAGTTCTTGGCGACGTCGGTCTTTTTGAAAATTGTAGTTTGACGCTGCATTTTGATTTATACCTTTCTTGAATCTTGAGCAAACTGTAACCTTACCGGGGTGTAGTTCACAATTAGCCGAAGGCTATTTTATCACGTCAATAGGTATAATCAAATTCTTTTTTTGAATTCGTTGAAAATTCTTTGATGAAATGATTGTTTTGACAATGAAAAAGGTCCTTGCATGATGCAAGAACCTTGAGGGAAACTTACTTGTTGTCTCCGAAGAAGGTGCCTCTGCTGGCTTGCTTCATCTCCTTGCTGGCGATGAACGGGATACGAGTGGTGTAACCTTCCTTGGCAGCGACATATTTCTTTGCCCAGAGCTCGAAAATCTCTCTGTTCCATTTGTCGACGGCATCGTTGTAGAGAGTCCTTGCAGCTGTGATCTGCTTCTGAAGGGTATCGTTCTGCTGCATGGCATCACGGATGGCTGCATGAGCCTTCAGTTCAGGATAACGTTCCAGGACGACGTTGATGTTGTTGGAAACGGCACCGAGCTGCTGTTCCGTGGCATTTCTGGCTGCATCCGGATCCATTCCGTTGCGAGCCTTGGCGATGTCGACGAAGGTGCTCTTGTCAAGGTTGACGGCCTTGTCGACAAGCTGTGCGGCATTCTGAAGGATCAGGACACGCTGCTCCATGTAGTTGTCGATTTCGGAAGCGGCATTCTGAATCTTCTGTTCCAGCTGCTTGAAATAGGTTCTGGCTTTCTGCTTCTTGAAGGTGTAGACGACACCTCCGATGATGAACAAAAACCAAACACCGACGTTGACGAACTTATCCGTGCCGTTGAGAGTGACAGGGACCTTCTTGTCGATGACGTGGACATCTCTTCCGGTCTGATTCTCCAGAGTTTCATCGGTTTCATCTAATTGGGCCATTTTTCCAACCTCCTGTTTGTTGAGTTAATTATACTGATTTTTCGTCATCAAAGATAGAACTAATTTTACTTTCGATGCTCTCATCGATACTGCCGTCGTCAATCATGGCAAACAAGCCTCTTTCGAAGTGCACTCCGGTCATGGAACCGAGGATGGAGGAGAGCTTCTCCTCATTCTCTTCGTCCGTATCTTCTTCTTTTTCTCCGATATAACGTAAGTCCATCAGAGTATCCTTGTCTACCCGGTCATACTTGATCCATGGGACTGGAACATTGTGACTTCTTCCATCTCCGCCCATGACGGAGACGTAATCGACCATCTGTGTTCCGTGATAGCAATAGGAATGGATGGTGACCTTGTCCGTCATACCGACCTTTGTCGAGGAAACGCTCTTGATGAGAAGAGGTAAGTCTTCGTCAGCACCGGTTGGAGCAAAGCAGCTTCTGTCCATCCTGTTTGCGACGGCTTCCTGTTCATGTCTGGAATAGTTGCTTGAGAAGCCACTTTCGTAGATATAGTCTCTTGTCTTATGGGTCTGATAGTCGGTGATGCAGAGAAGAGGAGCAAAGTCGAAGAAGAGATTCATGATGTAGTTGTCTGAGTAGTTGACGAAGTTCTCTTTGGCTGCATCATAGTCATAATGGACGAACATGGATGGAGAAGCGGAATAGTCGAAGCTTTGAGAATGCTTGGATACGATGGTGTTGATCATTCCGTCTTTGATCATATAGAAGTCATCGCCGAAGGGGATTGGATCACGGAGAAGCTTCATCATGTTGACCTGGGCAAGGGCGGGGAAGAGAAGACGGAATTCGACTTCGTTGTCTCTGTCCTGGCCTTTGAAGAAGACTTCGAATTCATCGTTTGCCAGTGCGGTGTAGTTTCTTCCGTCCTTCAGGCATTCATCCTCGAACTTCTTGACTTCCTTCATACCGTTTGTCACGGCCTTTTCGTATTCTTTGTCGTTCTTATATTTGTTGATGTCGCTTGGGCTTCTTCTGAAGTGTAGGTTGGGAGCAAATTCATTCCCGTAAATCAGAAGGGTCTGGGTTACATAGTTTGGTGCCGGCTTATCGACGCTGGCTCTGAGCGTTTCGGAATGATGATGGGCGACGCTATTGCCTTTGGAATCTCTTGAAAAGGTCGTCCAATGGATGGTGAGTGAACCGGTATAGGTCTTGCTGACCATGCTTTCCTGCATGACTTTTTCCTGGATGAACGGATTGCCTTGGATGTTTCCGGAAAGGACTCCCAAAACAGAGCAGTTTGCACTGTTTTCATCCTTATAGCCGAATGTTTTCTGAAGATAGGCATAGCGTCCCAAGGAAAAATAGGGATCGAAATCGATGATGCCGGTGACACTTTCCATGATGGAAGCAGGCATATTCCATGTATAGGAAGCGTTGAGGTCTTTCAGATCGGCATAGCAGATGTTGAGCATGTCCTGGGCTTCCTTCTTTGCCTTATCCAGCAAAGCCTGATGCTCTTCTTCCAGTTTCTTCATCTTCTTCTGGTTGAAGACGATAAGGAATATGGCAAGGGCAATAAGCAGGATGCCGATGATGAACAGGAACCATAGATCTGAGAGGTTGAAGAGGCCAAGAAGGACCATGACGCCGCCGAATATGAAGCATAGGACGGTACCGACGATGATAGCTGTTCTTTTTCCTTTGGTGGATTTGAGATTATCCTCCAGGGATTTCACCTTTTCCATCAGGGAATTGTATTGCTTGACATGGCTGCGATTGGCTTCGATGTCTATCTTGGCGTCTTCTGCCATCTTGGCAAAGACTTCCTCTGCCTTGTCATGATATTGCTGTCTGAGCGTATCCGTATAGAGTTGCTTCGGCTCGTAGATGATATCTTTATTGTCCATGATAGGGATTCCTTCCGTAGGAATATTCTACCATATGGCAAAAAATCGCCAAAGTTTAATTTCAAACCTTTGGTAATTATGAGGAAGCGTGTGTTTTTCCTAGTTTCCATCTTCCTGTTGGTGTACAATGAGACGAGGAAAGCTTCTCATCATGAAAGATAATATTTTGGTCATTGATATCGGTACGCAGTCCTTGCGTGCCTCCATTGTCTCCCCCAAAGGTAAAATCCTTGCCTTTTCAAAGCAAAAATATGATGTCCCCTTCGTTTCTCCGGAAAAAGGCTTTGCCGAGCAGGATGTGAATTACTATCTTATCGAACTTTGCAAGGCAACAAAAGAAATCCATGAATCCCATGGGAATCTTCTCGATGGTGTCGGAGGTATGATCGTCGATGTCTTCCGTGACTCTACGGTCATCCTTGACGAGAACAAGGAACCGATCAGAAATGCCATCCTCTGGCTTGACCAGAGAGTGACGAGAATGGATTTCAATGAATACCTCAAGTGGTATGAGACCATTCTCTTCAAGCTTATCGGCATGGGTGATACCGTCAAATACAATGCCCAGAGGACACCGACGTATTGGCTGATGAGACACGAACCTGATAACTGGAAGAAGATGCGTTACTACGCTCCGCTTGGTGCGTATTTCAATTATAAGATCACGGGAAACCTTGCCTTATCCTCGGCAGATTGCAATGGTCATTATCCAATCAATTTCAAGACAGGAAAATGGTATCCTAGAATCCATCCGAAAATCGATGTCTTTTCCATACCGATGGAGAGTCTTGTCCCTCTTGTGAAGGTTGGGGACACCATCGGAAAGGTGACAGAGGAATTCTCCCGTCTTTCCATGATTCCTGTCGGACTGCCGGTCTTTGCCTGTGGTTCCGATAAAGCCTGTGAGACTCTTGGCAACGGATGTATCGACAAGACTTCGGCAAGTATCTCCCTTGGTACTGCATGCACGATCGAGGTTGTCGACGACAAATATTCCGAACCGGAGAAGTTCCTTCCTTCCTATCAGGCACCCTATCCTGGAAGCTATGACCTTGAAGTGCAGATCTATTGCGGATTGTGGATGCTCCAATGGTATATCGAGAACTTCGGACATGAGGATAAGGAAGAAGCAAAAAGAAGAAACGTCAGTGTGGAAGAGATTCTCAATGAGAAGATCAGGGATGTTCCGCCAGGCAGTGACGGGCTTGTCCTTCAGCCTTATTGGCAACCGGGACTAAAGAGACCCAATGCCAGAGGGGCCATCGTCGGCTTCAGCAATGTCCATACCAGGTATCATCTATATAAAGCCATCTATGAAGGCCTTGCCTTCGGCCTCAGGGAAGGATTGGATGAGATTGTAAGGAAGATCCATAAGATGCCTTCTTATCTCGTCATTTCAGGAGGAGGCAGCAATTCCAAGGAATTGTGTCAGATCATCGCAGATGTCTTTGGGTTGAAATGCTATATTTCCAATGAGGCGGAGTCTTCGACGATCGGTGGAGCCATGGCCGGACTTCTTGACCTGCAGTATTACAAGACGCCGGAAGAAGCCAAGAAGAACATGATTCAAAACGGGCAGTGCATACAGCCGGATATGAGCAATCATAAGATATATGACATGCTCTATAAGAAAGTCTATCTCAAGATGTATCCTTCCATGAAGAAAGTATATCAAAGCAGCAAGAACTTCTATCTTGACGTAAATGAGATCTTAAAAGAAAAGAACAAGGCATGATGATAAGCCACCTGAAAATTCAGATGAAGCAAATCTGAATCATCAGGTGGCTTTTCATATAAGCATTTTTGAAATCCTATAGATAAGTTGATAAAAGAAAAAGGGGCTGTTAAAGTATTCGGCTTAAATTCCGATGGCTTAAACAGCCCTTTTTCAATGGATTATTTCCTCCGTTTATACGTTTTCCTAGTCTTCTTGTTCGGCTGCGTCTTTGCCTTCTTCATTCCTCCTTTCTATACAGCCCTTGAGATCGGTTTGAAGGTTTCGGCATTCAGTCCCTATGGTTTCTTCCGATAATCCGGATTCTTCCCCGTCATCACGAAGCGAATCTATTTCCTTATGTTCCGGCCTAGGAACTTGATGATGCTAATATAAAACTGATCAATATCGCTAACGTTAAATTGACCACCTTCCTCTACTCTCTGTCTTTCCTGCCTTTTTCTTTATACGAACCGCTTCGATATGTATCTTATGGAACCAAGCCAATTCTAGCATCCATTGAAAAAAGCGGCTCTTCCATTTCGCTAGCTCCCTCTCTTTTTTTCGTACTCTCAACAGAACAAGGCACTTAGCTCACATTGCAAAGCGCTTAAAAGCGCAAATTCAGGAACGAAATGCCTTATCAACTGATTTAGACAATTGACTGAAAAAGGATTGAAAAACGATAGACCGATCAAAGAAGAGAAAGCTCTATATTCCATGATGAGAGAAACGTAAAACGTTTTCTCATATACTGATCAGACTTTGCAAAAGCAGATGCCGATTCTGTTTCTCGGAAACCAAAGGGCAGCCTTGAAAACACAAGGCTGCCACAGAGTAATCTTTTTTCTACGCCATCTTCTGACTGCTAAGCCACTCGAATATTCCAGCTTTCTTGCCGCCTACGAGAACATCTTCCGTTGACGGTGCGCTGACTGAATTAGAATCCTTCTGATCCTTGCTTACCTCATCGCGGAACAGATAGATCCAGGAGAAATGTCCCATATACTGGACTCTCTTTCCAGAATCCTCACCAAATACATGCTCGAAGAAAGAGAAATGTACATCCGTGTTTCCGGCTTCCTTGATTCTCTTATAGGTCGGAACCACAAAGTCATTCGGATTCACGGTGGTATCATCGGCAGAAGCAACAAACCACGTCGGAATATTCTTGATCTTGTTGATGTCGTCATCAGTGATGTTTGCATCCTTATAAGCCTCACAGATCGGATAGGCAGCAGCGAAGAAACTCGGGTATTCCATGATCATGTTCATGGTCATGTAGCCACCATTTGAACATCCACCGATATAGATTCTGTTCTTGTCGATATCGGTATTCTCGGTAAGATACTTATCGATTGTGGATTTCAGTGCTTTCGTATAGATGGATCTCTGCACACCACCATGATTCTTTCCTGTTCCGTCATCCATCCACATGGTCGGAGTCTGAACCGCAAGAACATAGGCACCTTTCTCACCATCCTTCTTGAAATAGGACTGAATCTTCTCTTCGCCGAGATTCGTGACATCGTTTCCAAGAAGTGCGATATCCGGATCGGTTCCACCTTCTCCCTGTCCGTGAAGCCAGATGATAAGGGAATTCTTCTTACCATCATTCTTCATCTGTGAAGTCTCAAACGCCTTATAGGTAAGAGTCTTACCATCGCTTGTATTCGTTCTCTTCTCCGTCCAATCCTTCGTGGCTCTGATGACCTTGGCATTGGCCGATGCCGTATCCACCATGACGAGCTTGTCTCCGGTATAGGTCTCAGAGCCGATCTTCAGGGAAGTAGATGGCTGCTGCTTGATTGAGAAACCATAGGCATCATCCCAGTTGTTCATCGTCGTCTGCTGATTGTAGTTGAACGGATTGCATCCATTATAGGAGTTGAATCCAAAAGCTCCGTAAGAAGTCCACGTGACATTTAAAGACATCTCGATTCCGATTCTTCTTCCGGAGGTGGCAGTTGATTTCTTTCCGTTCTCATCGCAGAGATAGATATCGGTGATGGTTCTCTCCTTCTTGTCCTGACCAGTGGTTCTGACCTTGAAGAGATCTGTAGTAAGAGAAGAGGCCTGAACATCATTCCCTTCTCCGAAGTCGATCATGACCTCTTTAACACCGGGACCCCACTCATAGCCATCGACAAAATAGGTATAGGAACCTTTGCTCTCGTAATCCGCTCCCTTTTCTCCTTCGACAAGTGTAATCAAAGCTCCATTGCCATAGAAAGTCGTATAGTCGAGATTCGGACCCTGCGTACCTTTGACGGACAATTCAAGGGCATTTTTACCCTTGGCGACTTTTACGTTCTTCAATTTCACCTCAACGAAATTATAGTAATTCTGTCCAGTGCACCCCGGAAGAACAAGAGAAGAAATATCCAGTGCCTTGCCGTTGAGAGTCATGTCAACGTAGTTGCCAAGATTCATTTCCTGCATATTGATATCCGGAAGGGCGGAATAATCCGCTATGGTCGAAGCAAAAGTGAATCCGATATCAAAGGTCGCTTCGGCAGAAGCATTGAAATTCAAAGTCTCCTTATTGCCCTGGACAAGATTTCCTACATACTTTCCTTTGCTGGCCTCAGCATGTTCCGTCAAGACAGGAGACTCCACAGGAGCGCCCCATCCGCCTCCCCAAGTACCCGATTCGGAATAATGGGTAGCATCTTCCCATTCCAGTCTCTGGACACTCGGAATCACAATTTTCTCCTTGAAAGTCAGGACAAGACTTGCATCCAGGCATCCATCCTTGCTAGCCGTGACAGTGACGGTTCCAGGCTTAAGTCCGACCACGGTCTTCTTGGCAGAATTCAGATTTGCGATTGTGGCATCAGAGACAGTAAGGGAAGCACCCTCGACAGAAACAGTGAGAGTAATCGTATCTCCGACAAACGCTTCCTCGACATCCGAGGTAAGCTCGATTTGAGTCTTGACCACAGAGGTTGTCGTTGAAGAAGGTCCGGTATCTGATTTTTCAGGAGTCGTGGAATTGTTGGTGGGAGAAGAAATGGGATTGTTGGACGGAGAAGAAGTGGAATTGTTAGAAGAAGAAGAAGTGGAATTGTCCTTCGTTCTGCAGCTTGTCATAGCCAATACACAAAGCAAAGGCAGTAAACAGATTTTTTTGATTTTCATAAGTTCCTTTCCGGTGCTTAAAAAGCACTGCTAGTTGAATCCAGTATCTCTTTTTTACTATTTTGTGATAGCGCTTACAACCTTTTGTCATACTTGCCATCAAAAATGACCCAAAAATCAATTTTTACAGCAAGAAAAAAAGGAACCTGCAGGAAGAAAATCCTGGAGGTTCCAATCGTTGCGTTTTAGAAGTTATTTCTTTTCGTCGGAATTGTTTGTCGTCTGTTCGTCTTTTTCATCGCCGCTTACCTCAAATGTGACTTGCTGTTTGTTCCTCCTGTAATTAAGATAGAAACATAAGGCTCCCCACAGCACAGTAACAGCTAACACACCGATTTCAAGGAAGAAGAGAAGGACTTCCCACCATGCATAGTAGGTCACATAATATCCACCTTCTCCGCATCCATTCATCGCATTGGAACGGGAGGTAGTATAGATGACATTCTTCGTGCACTGTCTCAGAATCGTAAGGTCCTGAGCAGACTTCACCTCCCAAGGTGAAGGAAGAGTAGCGAGGTTCAGATCACCGCCGGCATATGCCATCTGTTTTGTATCCATGAACGGCTCAGTATTGAAGTCGCAGATGACCATACCCTTGAATCCCCATTCGTCTCTCAGAATGGAAGTCAGAAGTCTATAATCTCCACCGGTCCAGGTCGTACCGATTCTGTTGAAGGAAGACATGATAGCAAGTGTTCCTCCGTCCTTGACTGCCATTTCAAACGGCTTCAGATACAATTCTCTCAAAGACTGCTCAGTAAGCCATGTGCAGACGCCGGAACGGTTTGTTTCCTGTTCATTGACAGCAAAATGCTTCAGATGACAGTAGACACCTTTACTTTTTGCGCCCTTGATGACTTCGCAGGCAAGCTTTCCGCTCAGAACCGGATCCTCGGAATAATATTCGAAGTTTCTTCCTCCGAACGGAGTTCTGTGAAGATTGACTGCCGGTGCATACCATCCGGAATACGGACGACCATCGGCTCTTTCGTTTCCGATGACGGCTTCATTTCCGATGGATACACCCATCTTCCTTGCCAAATCAACATTCCAGGTAGCTGCAATGACACATTCGCTGGCATAGGAACAGGTCTTATAGACCGGAGACTGATCCTTGATGGCTGCCATGAAGAAGACAAAGCCGACAGGTCCGTCGGTAGCAAAGGCATCAAGAAGACCGATGCTAGGAAGAGCAGTCGTCTGGAAGTTACCCTTCATGATGAAATTCATCATCTCATCCTTAGTCAGAAGATCCAAATATTCATCCCATCTCGCATCATCGTAATCGACCATGACCATTCCTTCGCTGTCTCTCTTGACTTTGTCTTCCTCATCGTGTTCGATCAGGTCGTAGAGCTGGAGAGTACCGCTTGGGGAACCGACTTCGGCCTGAGTCGGTGCCTGAATCGTATTATCATTGACAATCGGATTGTTTGTTTCCTTGGAGGTTATCTTCGAATGGAATTCCGGAGTGATTGTTCTTTCGGCATCGGAGCCGCTGAGAACTTCGTTCTTAGGGAATGTTCTATCGAAATCATTTCTGGAAAGAACGCTCTCCATTCCGTACTTTTCTTCGAAACTGACATCATCGAACCTGTTCTCGACCTTGGTCTTCGTCGTCTTGTCCTTCTCATAACGAACAGCTTCCTTAAGATTGAAGGCGCGGTCGATAACGCATTCGTGAGCATTCTTCATGATCTGAACGTGATATTCTCCGGGATCAAGCTCATAGCCTTTGAAGCCATTCTTATTGGCATCACTATAGTCATAGGAAGCAAAATCATAACCGGAGAATTTCACCTCGACATCTACCTCCTTACCCGGAGCAAGAAGCGGAGTCTTGGCGAATCCGACAAGCTGGACCGCCGGTTTTTCGATTTCACCGCTCTTATAGGGGGCAGTAAGATAGACCTCAACGACATCCTTTCCACTGTAGGTGGTTCCGGTATTCTTCACCGAGACCGTGACGGAAAAGTCTTTGTCGTTCTCTCCGTCCCAGGAAAGATCTTCGCCGCTATTGAAACTGGCACTCTTCAGTTTCCATTCGAAGTCGGTATAGCTAAGACCATATCCGAATGGGAAAACGACATGGTTCTTATACCAGGTTTCATCAGCTTTTCCTCTTGTTTCGTAATAACGATATCCAAGATAGACACCCTCTTCATAATCAACATAATGTTCCGTAATGGAAGGCTTTGATCCATCAGAAAGAAGATACGTATTTCCGTTGTTGACCAGATTATCGGCAAAATTCTGATAGGTAGGATCCTTTGTAAAGTCTCTCTGATAAGTATCAACGGTTCTTCCGGAAGGAGTCACCTCACCATCCAGGATTCTTCCTAAAGCGAAAATTCCAGAATATCCAGGTCCACCGATCCAGACGCAGGCCTGGATTTTATCATGGATGTTCTCCATGCCCGGAACCAGTGTATCATCATTGTCGTTTGTTTCATCCAGGAAACCGAGTTCCATCTGTGTTGAAGAGTTGATAACGACAACAACCTTGTTAAAAGCATTGCAGACATTCACGAGAAGTTCCTGTTCGTTTTTATCGAGTTCCAGATAATGGTCCTTCTCATTCAAAGCACCGTCCGTATCCTTCATGGTTCTCGGAAGGTCATAGGATTCGCCTCCGATTCTGGAGAATACGACAATGGCGGCATCATGGTATTTCTGATAGCTGGCCTTGATGTCGTCCGTATAGCTCGAATACGGAGTTTCGCCGGTAGCAAAACCCGCAATCGTATTTCTTCCATTGTCCAACTTCGGAGATGTCGGACGTCCTTTTCCGGACTTTCCGTCCGAATCGTAGAATTTCTTAAGTGTCGGATTAAATTCGAATCCAGCTTTCTCCAAACTCTGATAAAGAGTAGGGGTCTCTTTGGTCACTTCAAACGAACCAGATCCAGAACCACCATAGGCAAGATTGACGGAGTTCTTTCCGAACACGGAGACCTTGCTTCCCTTCTTCAGAGGAAGAACATTGTTCTTGTTCTTCAGAAGAGTGATTCCCTCTTCATTGATTTCCTCGTTGATTTTGTTGGACTTTTCAAAGGAATCATCCTTGTTCTCATAGTCCGATTCATAATAGATGCCATCGCCGTAAACAATCGTATTCCGTTTTCCGAGAACATTGACGAAAAGATCGTGAAGGCCGAACTGACCAAGAATATTTGCCGTGATAAGAATGGCATTCAGAATCGAACAGACGATAATCCACACCTTGCTCAGAGTGCTTTTAAAGAAATTTTTCATAGCTTAGCCTCTCTTTCTATTGACCGAACTCATTGTCCGTAATCGGATTCCACGAAAGTTCAGCCTTTGTATCGATTTTGATGCAATCGATAACCGGAGCCGTTGCAGCCATGGTTCCACCCATACCGTGACTGTTGGAAGAAATGAACTTGAATTTGTTCTGTCCTTTTTTCAAATTCAGCGATGTAGTAAGAACATGGTCCGAGAAAGGTCTGCGTCCACCGGTAGCTTCATGACCTTTCACATCTGAAACCTCGATAAGAGGATAATCGATGGGATTGTCATTGCATGTAATCCTATAGTTGGAAATCAGTGTACCGTTTTCCGTCTTGCCGTCCTGCTCCGTCGGAGAAAGAGCATATCCGACACTTTCGCATGTGATTCTGAACGTAAGCTTGGCGTCATTCACCGGACGGTCTGAATCGATGTTGAATGTCAGAGTAAGGAACGGAGCAAACAGATAAGTGACATAATATCCATTGGATGCATTGATTCCTTCCGTTCCGGGAGCCGGAGAATCCACCATATTGGCTCCTTCGGATCCGCCGGAAGCACCCATACCCTGAATCGGATTTCCAGTAGTCTCATCGATGAAACTGACATGTTCCGCTTCGAAAATATACTGTCCTGTCCAACCAGCATACAAGGTCAGGTCAGCAGAAACAGCGGAAGAGAAATCAAACGGTTCATTGCCTTCCTTATCCTTATACCAACCCGTGAACTGGAAGTTCTGAGCCTGGTGTCCCTTTTTCGTCACATTCGCTCTGGTCGGATTGGTAGGTCTTGAGAGAGATTCACCATCAGCGACACTTGCTGTCGTCGTCTTAGGCTGATCACCATAATTCTCGTTGAAAGTGATTGTATGGACAGTGACGTTTTCGGATACCCATTTTGCAAAGAGGACCACGTTCTTCGTGATTTCCTTGTTGAAATCGAAAAGCTTTGTACAGCCCTCATCTTCATACCATCCTGCAAAAAGGTAGTTCGCTCTCTCCTTAGGAACGACATCACTTGGAACCTTGCCCAATTTCGTCTTGGAAACAATATCCTCTCCCTCAGAATAATTCGATTTGAATACGACTTCATACTGCTTATACCATTTGGCAAAGATCGTCGTATCGCTCATAATCTCATCCGACATGAAATCAAAGGCATTCGTACAAGACGACTCTTTGAACCAACCTCCGAAATCATATCCATCGCGAATCGGATCAGCAGGCTTTGTCGCAAGCCCTTTGATAACAACATTCTGGGATTCTATTTTTTCAGCGCCGGCATATCCAAGATCAAAACTGACAACGAATCTCTTATCTCCAACCTCGATTTGGAACGACGTCTTCATTCCTTCATAAGAGATACCAACAAGCTTTTTTCCCTTCGAGGACATATTCGGTTTGCTGATTGTCAGCGATTTATCCGTAAGCGGGATTGTCTTTTCAGGTTTGCCATCCTTGTAAGTCACCGTCAGAATACCGCCAGTGAGATCCAAGGCTTCATTCAAAGCATAATATGTTTTCGAAGGAAGGACAGACACTTCGATACTCTTAATGTCCGTCTCTTTCTTGATCTCCATTTTCTGTCCGCAGTGATCGCATTTTCCATCGTTGTTGACATCGATATGGCTGATGCATCGGACACTGGCAACACAGGACGCCAATGGAGAAGCAAATAACCCCAATGCGATTGCGGACATAAGAACTTTTTTCTTTTTCATGTTCTTTCCCCTCGTTTAATCAAAGGCAAGCCAGGATTAATTCCTGGCTTGCACGAACAACTCATCAAAACTTATTCTTCACGTTTCTTCTTCAGAACAAGAGCAGAAGCAAGAAGAGCAAAGGCACCGATAGCAGTAGTTGCTCCGACGATAGAACCGCCGCAGCCACCTTTGGCATTTTCGCCATCCTTGCCGTTTTCACCGGCATCGCCCTTATCACCTTTGTCACCCTTATCACCTTTGTCGCCCTTGTCTCCGGCATCGCCTTTTTCGCCCTTGATCTCATCCAAGGAAACCACGTCGACCCATTCGCCGCCATTGGTTCTGGACTGGATCTTACCATCCTGGACACGATACTCGATCACATCGGCTTTCTTTCTGAAGACGGCAGTCAGCTCCATATCACTATCAACAGCCTTGGAGAAATCGAAGATATTACCGTCTGCAGTAGACCATCCGACAAACTCCATTCCTTCCGGAGCTTCCGGAGCGGCCGGGGCTTCCATGACAGCACCCTTTTCGACCTTCATGGTCTGATCTCCGACTTTGACAGTGACAAGTTCACCGACGGTGAGAGTGATTTCACGAGTATATGTAGTCGTCTTATCCTGCGCCCACACATTACCCCACCAAGACATAACGGTTCTTTCCTTGACCTTGTACTGGATCTTGACCTTATATTCGCCTGCGGCATTGGCAGTTCCGGTGATCTTTCCGGTCTTGGAATCAAAGCTGAGTCCCTCCGGAAGACCGCTGACGCTGCTATCGACGGAAACGATACCGGCTTCCTTTTCTCCGATATTCTCTTTGGCTTTCCAGAGATCCTGAGTGACCTTGGCTTCATAAGCAGAGCCTTTTGCGATGGAAGTTTCGCCAGTAAACTGAATCGGTTCAGCGAATTTCACGGTAACGGTAATCGGTTTAGAAGCAGCCCAACCATCATAGTGGGCAACGAGCTTAATAGTTCCGGTAACGGCTTCGGCATTGGCAGCAGCCTTGAAGGTTCCAGTCTTGGAATCGAAGGTGACACCCTTCGGAAGCTTGTCTTCCTTGACTTCATAGCGAACATCGCTTCCTTTCTTGAAACCGACATTCAGTTCCTTCGTACCAGCGATTCCCTTATAGAAGACAACATCCTGACTCTGGAAGTTCTTGAGGAAATCGGCACCGTTGTCCATGAGGTTAGATCTAGCAGAAGTATAGAGAAGCTCCATCGCTCTGACTCTGGTGTAGTAGTACTGCATATTCGTAGAAAGAGTATCATGGAGATATTCCGTTGTGGAATAGACCGGGCCTCCATTCTGATTAAGAGTGACTTTTCCGACCTTGACGCCACCCTTTCCATTACGGAGTGACTTATCCCAGTTTCCGCCACCACGGGCATTCTGAGCTCTGTCACCAAGCGGGATGTTGTTTCCAGATCTTGTCATGATTTCCAGGTTGTTGGTCTTATCGCCGACGGTTCCGACCTGATAATCGGTGACGATGTGTCCCTTGAATCCCCATTCGTCTCTCAAGATCTCAGTAAGGAGCGGATAATGCTCAGAGTTGGCAACGGTACCGATTCTGTTGAATCCAGTCATGATACCGGCAGAACCACCTTCCTCGACTGCATACTGGTACGGAGTGAGATAGTTTTCACGGATGGTCTGTTCATCAGCCCATGTGCAGACGCCACCACGGTTGGTTTCCTGATCGTTGAGGGCAAAGTGCTTGATGTAGGAATAAACACCGCGGCTTGCAGCGCCGGCAATGACCTTTGCAGTGATAAGACCAGCCTGGACACCGTCCTGAGAATAGTATTCGAAGTTACGTCCGGAGAACGGAGATCTGTGTGTATTCATGGAAGGTGCATACCAGCCATTGTATCCGTTCCACATACCTTCTTCACCGATGAGTCTTCCGAATTCACCGGCAAGAGTCTGGTTCCAAGAAGCAGCAAGAGTCTGAGAAGTCGCCCAATATCTTGTTCCCGAAGAACCTCTTGCGGAAATATATCCATCCTTGGTCTGTCCACCGATGGTGCAAGGTCCGTCCGGATCGACAGCCTCTTCCTTGCCGACACGTTCGATGGCGGCAGTCTTGAAGAATCCCGTCGAATTCAGAAGCTTGAGTTCTTCATAAGTCAATTGATTCATGAAGAGATCCCAGGCCTCAGCATGGGTCTTTCCGTTGATTACGGCATTATCGGATGTGACTTTGGAAACCGTATCATATGGATCAAGTCCCATCATATCGACAAGACGAATCTTGACTTCACCCTTGTCGTTCTCGGCCTGAGTCCAGTTTTCCGGAATGACCTTATTTGCATCAGATCCCCACTTGTTCCATCTTTCCTTGGATTCATCATCCTTTCCGAAGATGAAGCCGAAATTGAGCTTATTATAGATTTCGCCCTTGGTGATTTCGAATTCGGTTCCATCAGTCTTCGGATTCTTGGTAGCATCATCTTTGCCTGTAACCGTACGTTCCTCAACGGTCGGAGCAACCGGGAAAGTAGAAATCATATCGTTTCTGGAAAGAATGGTCATAGTCGGAGAAATAGAAGAATAGTTGTACATGGAGTCTTCTTCGTTCTTGGTGAAGACGTTTTCAATCTTATGTCCGGTTTCCTTGGAATTCTCGATCTTTGCGGCCTCTAGTTCCAAAGACTTTGTCTGAACATGATCATGGGAGTTCTTGCTTGCAAAGAACTTATACTCTCCCTGTTCGATTTCATAGCCCTTGAATTTATTCGTGTTAGCATCATTATAGTCGTAGGAAGCAACCTGATAGGCATCGAAATTGACTTTGACCTTTTCCGTTTCACCAGGTTTCAGTTCCTTGGTCTTTTCGAATCCGACCAATTTGACATAGGACTTTTCGATTCCACCCTTGGTATAAGGGGCATTCATGTAGATTTCGACGACATCCTTGCCGGCAACAGAACCTTTGTTTGTGACATTGATAGAAGCTTCAAGCTTCATATCCTCACCGGTGCCGGTCTTAGTGACTTCAAAGTTCGTCCATTCGAAGTTGGTATAGCTAAGACCATATCCGAACGGATAGACGATTGTCTTGTTATACCAATCATCCGCATTCGTGAAGTTAGTTCCTAAATCGGCACTACCAAGCACCTTCTTTGTCTTTTCATCAGAAAGATTGACATGTCCTTCCCTGATTTCATTGTGCATGGTTTCATAGTACTTATATCCGAGATAGATACCTTCTTCATATTCGACTTCCTTGCCGAAAGATTTTCCACCGTTGACATAATCCGTGTTGGTGCCCTTTTCGACAGTCTGGTCACCATTACCGAAATTCTGATAGGTAGGATCCGTCGTGAAATCCCTAGCCCAGATATCGACAGTTCTTCCGGATGGAGAGACTTCACCTCTCAAGACCTTGATGACACCATCAAAACCATAGTCGCCAGTCTGACCGATGCTCAGAATAGCACTGATCTTCGGATCGTTCTGAAGCTCACCCATCTCAAGGATGTTACCGGAGTTGATAAGAACAACTACCTTATCGAAATTATCTTCGACATGCTTGATCAGAGCCTTTTCCTTCGTAGTCAGTTCAAGATAATGCATGTTCTCATCTTCTCTGCCGGCCACATTCTTTCTTCCCAAATCCGCGCCTTCTCCGCCGAGTCTGGAAAGGAAGACAAATGCGGCATCATGATAACGTCCATAAGTGGAAGTGATGGTGTTTGTATAAAGATCCATCGGAAGCTCGGTATCTTCATAGGTCGGAGTAGACCACTTCGCCGAGGCAGAAAGAGAACCTGCGGAATGATCCATATAGAGCTGCTTCAGCTTCGGATTGATCTTGAGACCTGCATTTTCCAACGAAGAATAGATATCGGCACCCTTCTCAAGCTGACCGGATCCGGATCCAGTTCCACCATAGGCATAAGCCCAGGAATTCACGCCGAAGAGAGAGATGTTCTTCATTCCGGAATACGGAAGCATGTTCTCCTTACCATCTGCACCTCCGCCATTCTTCAGAAGAATGACAGAATCCGCAACGAGTTCCTTATTCTTTTCCTTTGTGGCTTCTTTGAGTTCCTCATTGCTCGAAAACTCCGAATAATACATACCACCGTCTGCACCGATGATCTGTTTTCCCTTCAGACGAGAGAAATCAGCCAAATCTGCCGGATGCATGAAATTGCTGAAAGTGGCCGAAAGAACCGGAACAGCGAAAAAGAGGGAAAGTTTAGAGATGCGTCTTCTTACGTTTGAATGTTTCATATATTCCTCCTTGAATGTTGCTTCAAACTGATTTTATTCTATTTTCAAGGGAAGGAATATCCAAACGATTGTCATATATCAGCCGAATAATAGCCCAAAATACATGGTTTTGCGTCGAAGAAATGGAAGCGGTTTCCTTACATGTCAAAAACACATATCTTCTCTGGATAGCACCGAAAAGTCAGACAGATACTTCATAAAAGTCGAAACAAAGGTTTTCTTATTCGACGGACTGAGTGGAAGGGAAGTCTTCGCTTTTCCGATATAGACGCATTTCGATTTCACAGCCGAAACATGCTTCAGATTGACCAAAGCATAGACACAGCATTTGGCAAAATACCTTCCGGAAAGTTTTTGTTCATACTCCTTCAAAGAACTTCGGGAAACAAGACATTTCAAGTCACCGTCTTTGAAATAGTGGACCATCAAAGTATGGCATTTGATCTCGATATAGGCGATGTCTTCGTAACGAATGACAAACAGCCCATCTTTCGATTTAATGGATATTTTGGCCAAATCTTCGTCTTTTTTCTTCAAATATTCCTTATTTAGGAACAAATCCAACATAATTTCATCAATTGGCTTAAGTAAACAACCTGTGGCAAAGACCTGATAACCGAGAATGGCATTCTCCTCCTTCTCGATCAGGAAGATAATACCTTTCGTCTTATACTTTTCCCTGAAATCCTTGGCAATCTGGAGTCCGGATTTATTCTTTCCATCGAAATCGATGATCAGAAGATCCGTATCTTTATCATTTTCCAAAAAATCATTCCCGTCATCATATAATGCAATATTCGGTTTGATTTCCTTGTCCGCAAAGAAATGCCGTATCATCAAAGAAAGCCTATTTCGGATACTTTCATCCGAATTCACTATAGCAATCTCCAGCATCCGATATCCCACCTCCATTTTGTAAATTCATATTATATTTTGCAATCGCTTTCATGATTTTGTCAACCCCTGTCACAAATTACCTTGAATTCGACCCAAAATACATTGGATAAACAAAAATTTCACAATAAAATAGAAGCAGAAGATTTATAATTGAAGTATGTACCATATAGTGATCATCGATGACGACGAAAAAGCATCGGAAAACCTGAAAGAGAAGATCGAATCCTACCGACAATCCACAAAATGCGAATTCTGTATCCGCACCTATACCTCAGGGAAAGAATACCTAAAAGAGGATCCGGATACTGACATTCTCTTTTTGGACGTAGAAATGCCGGAAATGAACGGAATCGAAATCGCAAAAGAAGTACGTAAAAAATCAAAGAACACCGCCATCCTCTTCTGCACGGTCTACCAGCAGTTTGCCATCAACGGATATGAGGTGAATGCCCTAGGTTATATGGTCAAACCCGTTTCAGACTACGCTTTCGCATTGAATCTCACCCATGCACTGAAATACATCAACGATCTAAGCAAAACCCAAAATCAGAAGATCCAGCTGAAATCCTTCCAGGGAATCATCGTTCTCGACCTGAAGGACATCCTCTACATCGAAGTCAAAAAACACAAACTTTTCTTCCAACTGAAAGCCGACAGCACCCTATCAGGAAACCCAGTCAAAGTCAGAGGAAGCATGGACGAAATATCGAAATCACTATCTGCCTTTTCCTTTTCCAAGGCCGGGCAATCCTTCCTGATCAATCTAGAGCACATCAAGAAAGCAAAATCCGACAAAGTGATCATGGAAGACGGAACGGAAATCCCATTATCGAGAATCTACAAAACCTCCTTCCTGGAAGACTTCAGCCGATATCTGATTCAAAAAGGAACCATTGTATTATGATTGAAAATCCCATTCTCGAGTTCTTCATAAAACAAGAATTCATCATCGAAATTTTCCTGGCAGCCTGTTTTTTCCTGCCCTGGAAAGACAGAAGAAAATTCTGGTATCTCATTTTGCCTGCCTTCCTCCTCCTGTCCGGAGCATTCAGCTACATTCCGAACTGTCCGGAAATCGTATATTATCTCATTATCATAGCATGCGTCTTCTTCTACTCCCTATGCTCGTTCAAGCTCGATATCATGCAGGCATTATTCTATACGACAGACATCTATGCACTGCAATTCCTCATCTCTTCTCTTTACTATATAGTCATCCCGCCGTTGGATAACTGGACCAAAAATTACTGGATTTCGCACATCATAAAAATGTCTATCGCTATGCTTATCGTCTATCCTGTGATCTACTTCCTGATTGTCAGAAAAAAGAAATACAAGAAAACCACTTTCCATCATCCCAAGATCATTCCGACAAGTACATTCGGTCTATTTATCTTCAGTTGCCTCTCTGTGATCTACAAATGGGATTACATAAGATTCTACATGAAAGCTATGACACTGGACATCGTACAGATACTCTTTGCGAGCGTCGCCTTCTTTGTCATACTTGTAAACGACATCAACTGTCGGAACCATGAGCTTTCGGAAGAGCAGAAAATCATTTCCTTCCTACTAGAAAAAGAGAAAAGCCAGTATGATCAGACCAAGAAGATCATCGAACGCATCAACACCAGGGAACACGACCTAAGGCAACAGATGAACAATATGTCTGAAACCCAGAAAGAGGAACTGAACGAAATCGAAAGCTCAAGAATATCCAAATTTGCCACCGAAAACCAAACCATCGATATCATGCTGAGTGAACACGCCTACCTGTGTTCACAGAAGAACATCGAACTGATCTGCTCCGTACATGGTGAGCTGCTGCGGTTTATGAAACCACATCATATCGCATCCATCTTCTCAAACGCACTCACAAATGCCGAAAACTATTTGGACACGGTGCAGGAGAAGGAAAAGAAAATCATCCGTGTATCCTTAAACAAAGCAAACGGCAACATCATCCTCGTATTCCAAAACTATCTGAAAGACCAGGTCCGCTTCTCCAAGAACCTACCTGTCACGATAAACAACAACAAAGCCCTGCACGGATACGGAATGAAAAGCATTCAGAACATCGTAGAACGCTACAACGGAATTCTGACCATCTCTCAGAAAAACAACCTCTTCACTCTCTCTATCATCTTCTCTGAAGAATAACGGGAAAAAATCCATCCAAAAAGAAGACACTCTCTACTCGATTATTATACTCATTTTCGGCTATTTCTTCGGAAAAAGAGATGATTTTCTCAAGAAGAAAAAAGAGGCAGTAGGTAGTGTACTGCACTCTTTTAGGTTCTGTCAGAAAAGTCCGAATACTTTAACAGCCCCTTTTCAATTTTCTGATTTTATGATGCTGTTATTCTTTGAACCGGTTTTCCTCGACCTGTCTGGCATTATAGTCGTATTCGGAATCATTGTAGTTGGTATCGGCGAGTCTTTCTTCGGCAATCTGGGCATTGACATCATCAAGGGTTTCCCTGAGATCCGTGAAACCATCCTTGATGGCAAGATAGTCGCATGCCTGGTCATATGCGGATGCATTCTTATCAGGCCCGTTCTTTAAGATTTCGTCATATTGTGTCAGGGTATCTTTGATGTCATCGATGAAGTCTAGGTAGAGAAGGGTGAAGAAAGCAATCTGGTTTCCGAAGTTTTCCGGCGTCTCATTCTTCAGCTTTTGGTAATTGGCGGTATAGAGTTCCTGGAAATTGGATGGAAGGGGTTGGCCTTCATTGCTTTTGTCCGTATAGAATTCGGCGATGGTGACGAACTTTGCCGAGCTGTCTAAGAAGGCCTGGTATCCATTTTTCATGCTGCCAAGTGCTTCTTCCGGTGTGCCGATATTCGGCAGGATTTTGTCTTCGTTCATTTTTGTTTTGGCTCCTTTTTGTTGATTTCTTTGAGTAATATCGCTATGGATTTCTTGTCGGCAAGCAATTCATCGGTATCATCGTCCTGCGGACGAAGATAATCTTTCAGTTCCTTCTTCAGGGAAGCGTAATCCAAATCAAAGATGCCATCAAGGACGTTTACATCTTCTTTGCTGTCTGTCTCTGGTACAAGGTAGCAGTCTATGCCATATTCCTGGATGCCTGTTTCGATATCATTTATCCAGTTCATCGTTCTGAAGAGGATGACAAGACGGAGGACGAATTCGAATTCCGCATCTTCTTCGTCTTCCTTTCCTGTACGATTTGGAGAGAAGACGGAGTCATACAGGTTCATGACATCTTCCTTGTAGGCCAGACTGGCCTTGATGTCATCGATGAGGTTGACAGGTATGATTTCGGATTCGATCAGGACGTCTTCCAGGATTGTGGAGTTGCTGCTGATGTTCTTCAGGGTCTGGAGATAGACGTTATAGAATCGATCCTGCAGCATGAAGGTATCGTCTGAAAAGCGCTCCTCTTCCGTAAAGCCATCCTTTCCGTCCAAAGCTTCCTTCAAGGATAGAAGGAAACAGACCCTACTTGACAGGGTATCGGCAAGGGCATGGATTTCTCCGGCTATCCATAGATGGTATTTTCTGTATTCTGTTGGTTTCATGCAGTTATTATAAATGTTTTTTTCATCGGATTGTAACATTGCTGGAAAATAGTACTGTTTTTTTGTCCGCAGGGGAAGCAAAAAAATAGAAATCATAGTATCATAGTATCATTATGACAAAATTGCTATTGAAACTGTTTGTGAAGGATTATATGAAGGTGGACGATTCCAAGGTCAGGGAAAACTATGGTCTTCTTGGATCTTTCTATGGCCTGATTACGAACTTTCTCCTGTTTTTGGGAAAGATCGTCATCGGTAGCATGCTCGGTCTCTTTTCCATCGTGACTGATTCCATGAACAACCTTTCCGATTTCGGAAACAACTTCATCAGCATCCTCGGTGTCCGCGCATCCAACAAGAAGGCGGATAAGGAACATCCCTACGGACATCAAAGGATGGAATATATTCTTTCCCTCATCATCGCCTGCATCATCATCGGCCTTGCCATGGTCATGATGTATCAGGGAATCATGGATGCCATCTCTTTCTTCAAATCCGTCTATCAGACTGGCAAGCCTCCTATCGAAGATCTGGATACCACCATGTTCATCGTTTCCCTTGCCATCCTCTTGCTTGCCATTCTGACAAAGCTATCCCAGGCATTTCTTTATTTTTCTTTGGGAAAGCGTATCGATTCCATGCCTTTGAAGGCGCTTGGAAAAGATGCCAGGAATGATGTCATCACGACCATATTCGTCATCATTGGCTTATTGATCACTTATTTCAGCACATACAATCTTGATTGCTTCTTCACGCTTGTCGTAGCTGTCTTTGTCACACTTTCCGGTGTCGGCATCATGAAGGAAGCCGTCTCTGCCCTTATCGGACAGGAACCGGATGGAAAGACGGTCGAAAAGCTGATCGAGCTTCTTAACAGCCACCCTGGTGTATTGGGCATGCATGATCTGATGCTTCACTCCTATGGAAAAATCATCTATGGTGTCATCCATGTCGAGGTGGATGACAAGGTTGACATCAATCTTTCTCATGCGCTCATCGATGAGATGGAGAATGAGGCATGGAACACTCTAGGCATCCATCTTACCATCCATATGGATCCGATCAAGGTAGGTGATCCTATATACGATGATGTCAGGAACGTGATATTGATCGCCTTGGAGGAATTCTCCGAAAAGAAGATTCTCATGCATGACCTTCATATCAACAGGAGGGAAGACGGCAAGGACTTCATTGAATTTGATTTGGTTCTTCCTGACGAACTGGATGACTGGGTCAGCAAGGAAAAGCTGACCAAACAGATTCGGGAGATGATATCCAAATCTTATTCAAATCCTTTCGAACTGAAAATCACCTTTGACAACAGGGTACAGGATTTCTTATATGGAGCCGGATACGAAGAGAAGTGATGGAATCTGAACTGAGGATTCGCTTGGCAAGACAGGTAGGTGATGCATGTGTGGACGATAAAAACATGACAATAAGTTGTCATTCCTGCCTGTAATGCATTAAAATATCTTGCTTGGAATTATAAATAAGGAGTATCAGTCAATATTATGGAAAACAACAACCAAAAGGCAAAGCCGGTCCAGGATCTCAACGATCAGGAACAGCACAGAAGAGAAAAACTTGATCTTTATCGTCAGAAGGGCATCGATCCCTTCGGACAGAAATATGAAGTCAATTCCAATGCCCAGGGACTCAAGGAAAAATATGCAGGTCTTGAACCGGAGCAGGTCGACGAAGAGAATGTCGTCACCATCGCAGGACGAATCGTCCTTCTCAGAAAGATGGGAAAGGCTTCCTTCTTCACTCTCCAGGATAAGACTGGAAAGATCCAGTGCTACATCCGTCAGGATGTCGTCATGGAAGACAACTATGCCATCTTCAAGATGGCAGACCTCGGTGATATCTGCGGCGTCAAGGGTCATATGATGAAGACCAAGACCGGCGAGGTCACCATCCGCGTCATGGAATATACGCACCTTGTCAAGTCTCTCCATCCGCTTCCGGACAAGTTCCATGGACTTACCGATCCCGAAGACAGAAGAAGACATCGTTATGTCGACCTCATCGTCAATGATGAATCCAGAAAGATTGCCTTCATGAGACCGAAGCTTGTCCGTGGAATCCGCAATTTCATGGATTCCCTTGGATATGTCGAAGTCGAGACACCGATTCTCAACCCGATTCTCGGAGGTGCCAATGCAAGACCGTTCGTCACGCATTTCAATGCCTTGGACGAGGATTTCTACCTTCGTATCGCAACGGAGCTTTCTTTGAAGAGATGCCTTGTCGGTGGTATGGAAAGAGTCTATGAAATCGGACGTCAGTTCCGTAATGAAGGCATTGATACGACCCACAATCCGGAATTCACCACGATGGAAGCCTATCAGGCTTTTGGCAATCTGGATGATATGATGAAGATGACGGAAGACCTCTTCCATTATCTTGCCAAGGAAGTCGGCAAGGAGCAGTTCCATTGGCTCGGCTATGACATCGACTTGAGCAAGCCTTTCAAGAAGGTCAATATGGCTCAGGCTGTCAAGGATAAGACCGGTGTCGATTTCTACAACATCAATTCTCTGGATGAGGCCAAGGAAGTCGCTGCCAAGTTTGGTGTCGAAGTCGAGCCTCACTTCCTTTGGGGACATATCGTCGAAGCTTTCTTCGAGAAGTTCTGCGAGGCTGACTTGATTCAGCCGACATTCGTCTGTCAGCATCCTGTCGACATCTCTCCTCTTGCCAAGAAGGATCCTAATGATCCCAGATTCACGCAGAGATTCGAAATGTACATCTCTACGCATGAAATGTGCAATGCCTTCACGGAGCTTAACGATCCTATCGATCAGAGAGCCAGGTTTGAGGAACAGGTCGAAGAAAAGAAGAAGGGCAATGATGAGGCCTGCGAGGTCGATGAAGACTTCTGCGAAGCCTTGGAATATGGCATGCCTCCGGCAGGTGGCATCGGATATGGTATCGACCGTCTCTGCATGTTCTTTGCCGAAACGGATTCCATCCGTGATGTCCTCCTCTTCCCGACGCTGAAAAAGGTAAAATAAACGAATAAGCAGTGAGAAAACTCACTGCTTATCTTTATAAAAATATGAATTTCCCCATGAAACGCAAAGAGAAAGAAGAGCTTTCTTCTTCGGAACTCATTCTTTCGGTATCCCATCTCAAAAAGAAATACGATGACTTCTATGCCGTCGATGATATTTCTTTTTCCGTGAAAAGAGGTTCTTTGTTCGCCTTCCTTGGCCTCAATGGAGCAGGAAAGTCGACGACCATCAACATCATCACGGGTATCCTATCGAAAAACGAAGGAAAGATCATCTTTGACGGGAAGGATATGGATGAATATCGCAATTCCATCAAGAGTGAAATCGGCATCGTCTTTCAGAACTCTGTCTTGGACCCCGTCTTGACGCCCAAGGAGAATCTGACTCTTCGGGCTGGCTTCTATGGCATCAGGGGTCAGGCCTGGAAAGACAGGCTGAAGGTCCTCACTGATATGCTCGGCCTTCAGGAATTCATGGATAGACCTGTCGGTAAGCTTTCCGGTGGCCAGAAAAGAAGGGTTGACATCGCCAGAGCGATGGTCCATGATCCCAAGCTCCTCATCTTGGACGAACCGACCACAGGACTTGATCCGCAGACTAGGAAGGCCGTTTGGAACCTTGTCAACTCGCTTCGCCAAAAAACAGGCATGACCGTATTTTTGACGACTCATTATATGGAAGAAGCTGAAAAAGCAACTTATGTCGTAATCATGAACTCTGGAAAGATTATCGCCCAGGGTACGCCCAACTCTCTCAAGAAGGAATATGCCAAGGATTATATCATCATCCATCAGAAGAAAAATGATGGCCTTGAGGAAAGACTTGCAGCTTCGCAATATTCATTTTCTTATTTCAAGGATTCCGAAACCTATCGTGTTCCTGTAAGCGACTCGTCTAAGGCGATAGCCTTCATCGAAGAGTTCAAGGATGTCCTGTCTGACTTTGAAGTCGAAAAAGGAGACATGGATGACGTCTTCCTCAACGCCACCGGTGTCGCCAAGCTTTTGGAGGATTCCAGCGATGAATGAAACCAAGGATTCCAAGCTGAAGAAGCAGGGATATGTATTCTATTCCCTGACGAAACGACATCTCATGGTCTTCTTCAAGAATATTCCCACCGTCATCTTCACCTTGATGGTCCCTCTTGCCGTCTTTGCCGTCTACATCATCTTCTTGAGGACTTTGGAGACTTCGACCATCAAGTCCAGCCTTGATGCGATGATACGTGCTGATGGTTCTTCCCAATTGGTCATCGGTTCTTTGGAATATAAGGGTATCCTGAAGAAGGTTTATGGGATTGCCGACTGCTGGATGGTAGCCGGTGTCCTTGCCGTTTCCTGCATCACCGTGTCATTGAACACCAACTATATCGTCGTCAGGGACAAGGAGAGCGGTGTGACGAGGGATTTCACCTCTTCCCCCATCGATTATCGAATCATCATCGCTTCTTATTTCACCTTCAATGTCATCGTGACCTTTTTGGTCAATGTGCTTGTCTACTTGCTCTGTCTCATCGTTCTTGGCATCTATGGGGCCTACATGATATCCTTCATGGATTTCTTTGCCATCCTGGGTGTCTTGCTTCTTTCGACGATTTCCGCTTCCCTGATCACGTTCTTCATCTGTTCTTTCATCAAGAGTGAATCCGTGATGTCACCGATCGTCGCCATCGTATCGGCAGCCATCGGATTCCTGATCGGAGCCTATCTTCCTGGGAATTTCGGGCCGAAATACATCGGGTATGTGACGACGTTCTTCCCGGGAACCTATTCCGTCGGCTTGCTTAGGAATTATTTCCTATCCACTCCGATTGCTTTGTTATATGACGATTTGAAAACATACCATCTTGAAGGGTTGGTGAAAGAGTTGTCTAAGCAGTTCTCTCTGGACATCGATTTCTTCGATCATATGATCAAGCCCTGGCACATGGTTCTTGTGATACTTGGCTTCATCATCGTCTTCGTTGTCCTGAATTTGATATTCAGCAGTGACAATTTCTTCAAGGTCAGTCTGTTGAAGAAAAAGAAGGATAAGAAACAAAGATGAAATTTTCAAAGAATGCCGCTCTTGCGATTCTGAATGCCGGTCTTGAAACCGGTGCAGAATATGCCGAAATCTATTTCCAGAATGTTGTCGGAACTTCTTATTCAAGAAGATATCATAAGGTCCATGGGGTCTCCGGTTACAAGAGCGAAGGAGTCGGCATCCGTCTCATGAAGGGGAAACAGCAGGTCTACGGATATACTTCAGACCTGTCCAGGAAATCTCTTTTGAAGCTTGCTGAAAGTCTCTCTCTTGGTTTTGAAGGGGAACGTGTCCTTGAACTTCATGATCTGAAAGTGAAGAAGCTGAAACGTCTGTCCGAGATTCAGGTTCCCTATGATGCCATGACGACGGATGAGAAGCTTTCTTTCTTGGAAGAAGGGGAAAAGGCAGCCTTTGCCCTTTCAGATAAGGTTCAGGATGTCACTTCTTCTCTTGGAGAAGAAACAGAACATGTTGAAATCTATAATTCCGAAGGGGATATCTGCATCGATGACAGAATCAGGACCAGAGTCGGTGTCTTCGTCGTCTGCAAAGACGGCGATTCCTTCTCTGAATATGGTGACCTTGACGAACAGTCCAAGGGGCTGGAGATATTGCAGGGGAAGGATTTCCCGTCAGTCTGCAGGAATACGGCAAAGACGGCTCTTGAGATGCTTTCGGCACCGGAAGGTCCTTCTGGTGAGATGCCTATCGTCCTTGGCAATGGTTTCGGAGGCGTCCTTTTCCATGAGGCCTGCGGTCATCCTTTGGAAGGCAGTGCCATCTTTAACAACACCAGCGTCTTTTCAGGAAAACTCGGAGAGCAGATTGCCTCTCCTTTGGTCAATGCCTATGATGACGGAACTATTCCGAATGGATGGGGAAGCGAGTCTGTCGATGATGAAGGAATACAGCCGACAAAGAATCAGCTCATCAAGGATGGTGTCCTTGTCAATTATATGCTTGACCGATATACGGCTAAGAGAATTGATAAGAAGATGAAGCCTACCGGTTCTTGCCGAAGGGAGAGCTATCGATATCTGCCGACGACGAGAATGACCAATACTTACATCGCAGCCGGAGAGTCCGATCCGAAGGACATCATCGCTTCCGTCAAGGATGGAATCTATTGCAAGGCCTTTGTCGGAGGTCAGGTCGATCCTTCTACCGACCAGTTCATCTTCACATCCGATGTTGCCTATCTTATCAAGGATGGTAAAATCGATCATATGATCAAACCGGTCACACTGATCGGCTATGGCTATGAAATCCTGAAGAAGATCACCATGGTCGGAAATGACCTGAAAAGGGCCCCTGGAGTCTGTGGGGCTGCTTCCGGATCCATCTATGTCGAAGTCGGACAGCCGACCCTTCTGATTTCCAAGATGTTGGTCGGAGGAAACGGAGGGAATGAATAACATGAATTACAAGGAGTATTTCGCCGAGGCTGAAAAGCTCGGCCTTGACCCTTATCAGATCAGCTTTTCCCTTAGCGAGGAAACGGATGTCGAGGTCTTCAACGATGAGGTGGAATCCCAGGAGATTGGTTCTACCCAGGGCATTTCGGCTATCGGCATCCTGGATGGAAAGAAGGGGAGCTTCTCGACTGACTGCATCGACAGAGAGACTCCTGAACTTCTGGCTAGACAGGTCTATGAGAGTGCCAGATATGGAAAGGAAGCCAGGAAGGAAGATTATTTTGCCGGTGGATTGAAGTATCACCGTTCTTTGTTCTCGAAGAAGAACGTCGTTCCTGCAACCTTGAAGGAACTTCGTGACTTTGCCTTGGATTATTCCAAAAGAGTCTCTTCCTATAGTCCTTTGATCAAGAAGACGAATGTATCATTATGTATGGTCAAGGCTAAGAGCGAAAAAGTCAATTCCCTTGGCTTGAAGTGTTCCGATACCGGTCTTTATTTTTCCTGCAGCGTCGAAATCATCGCTGAAAACGATTCCCATGAACCAAGGAGCAATTACAAGAGCTTTTGGTCGATGACGTCCTTGGAAGATTTAAAGTCCAAGTCCGAGGAAGTCATTCCGGAACTTGTCTCCGGATGCATTGACTTCTTCGGATCCATGGCAGAAGCATCCAAGAAATACAAGATAGTCTTCTCCCCATCCTGTACGGCAACGCTTCTTTCCTATTATCTCTCCCAACTCAATGCCAAGAAGGTCCAGAAGCACCTTTCTGCCTTTGAAGGAAAAATGAATACGAAGATTGCTTCCGCCAACATCACACTGAAGAATATGCCTTTCCTGAAGAAACCGGGAAACTCCATCTATGATGCCGACGGCTATCCGACAAAGGAGTTCACCTTCATTGAGAAGGGCGTCCTGAAGGACTATTTCTATTCCGTGGAGAGCGCCAACGCAGACCATCGGAAGAGCAACGGCTGTGCAAGCGGAGACGGCAACGGGTCTCCTATCCTTGTTTCCATGAAGCCTGGACGTCTGTCCCAGGATGGTCTCTTCCATAAGATGAAGGATGGCCTTTATATCAAGAGCCTGGAAGGTCTCAATTCAGGCATCAACGGACAGACTTTGGATTTCTCGCTTCCCTGCAGCGGGTATGTCATCAAGGATGGAGTGAAGGGGAAGGCTTTTTCCATGATGGTCGTGGCCGGCAACGTGAAGGATGTCTTTGAGAACGTCATATCGGTAGGAAATGACATCTCCGAACGTTTCGGAAGATATATCCCGTCGATTCTGATCAGGCCTTTGATGGTATCCGGTGACTGATATGACGGATTCAGAAAGAAACAAGCTGTTGCAGGACATTGAAAAGCAGAGGCGAATCAGTCTGAGGAAGAGAATCTTCAACGAAAGCCTCGGGCTTCTCTTTGTCCTTGCCGGATTTGTCTTCATATTATGTTCGTTTCTTGTGACACCGGGAAACTTCTATCTTCTTTTCTTTTTGATCGGTATCCTCATCATCCTTTTTCTTCCCATCGTCTTCATGTATCAGGCAAAGAGCGAGACCAGGAAATATCAAATCCACGTCTTGCTGTCAGCCATGGTTTTTCAAACCGACTTCTATGAATCCTATTCCCTTATCTATAGGGAAGATGAATGGAAACTGCCTAAAGGCAATATCCTGAAGGAGAAGACGTATGTTCCTCATTGTCTGACTTCCCATCATAAGGGCAGAATCCAAGGACTGGACTTTACTTCCTTCCTATATACGAGCCCGGAAAAGCATCAGCATGGAAGGATGATCACTTATCTTCTTGATGCTGTAGTGCCCTCTGAAATCGATATCATCTCCAAGAAGAGAATGTATGCGTATCATGTTCCAAAAGAAGGATTCCTGAAGGATGAAGGGCATCCAGGCCATGTTTCTTTTAAACAGGATGCCTCTGTCGTTCTTGATGACCTCGTCTCGGAGATAGAGGCATTGGAAAAGGAATATTCCTTCGATATGTCTCTGGTTCTGAAGGGAAGGACCTGTCAGGTCTATCTGGAAGGAATCGACGAACTTCATCTTTCCATCCATCATGTCTTTGATGAACAGATGCTTTCCAAGGTCCTGTCCTATCTGAGGATGGAAGGAACTTTGAAGGAAAGACTTCAGCTTGGCAAATAAAAAGCCGGAAGAAACCAATTCTGTGGTCATCTTCCGACTTTTTTCTGTATGATGGGCATGCCATTGCTCTAGGGTGAAAGTCCCGATAGGCGTAGCTGTCGACGAACTAT
>JAJVUU010000150.1 GCA_021621525.1 Caryophanales bacterium | reverse complement strand
AATATATATTTTTTATCAAGCTCTTCATCTTTTTTTATCACTGATCTTCGAGAAGAAGAATTCCTGCTAGATCAGATGGGCGAAGGAGGGAGAGACTATGGGCTGGAATTTTCTCCAGTCTTTCCATATCTGGATCTTTTTTTGCTTTCCCCTGACTGCTTGCTAGAGCTACTTTACTCAGCCCTAGAAGCAAAAACAAAACGGTTACCAGGATACACCATACATTGATCTTTTTCATCTCCCTCTCCTTTCTTCTTACAATACAGCCGCTTTACGTACCCAATCTAAGCGTTCCAATTGGAAATCATCTGGCACGGTACAGTCTGCTCCAAGGATCAAACCACGACTTCCGGCTTCTGCCACCAAGCGACGCGTTTCTTGCTCAATAGCTTCTCGTTCCCCTTGGTAGAGCAAACCTTTCTTGCCGTTGACAAAGCCACCCAAGACGGCACGATCGCCGAAAAGTTTACGACCTGCGGCTAGACTAAGGCCTTCATGATGGGTCGCCCAATTAATGACTTGAGCTGGATAATCCTTGAAGAGTTCCACTTCATTGCCGGCCCCTTCAAAACCACAGATATGAAGGATATTGATGCCTCCAGCTTCATTGGCCGCTTCTAGGACAGCGATATTGCTCGGTTCAATGATCTTGCGGTATTCTTCATCTGTCACACGCTCATCTTGGACCTGCTGGGTTGAGAAGTAAATCCCTTCAACACCTGCTTCTTGGATCAAGCGGCGACTTAAAGTAGCGATGTCTCCTGCGATGACATCAAGGACATGGGCCAAGGTTTCTGGATCTTCCTTGATAAAGTCTGCAATCACTTGGTCTCCACGGGATTGGTCCGTACGGAACCAGCGTTTCAAATAAGAAATGGGCGAGAAGATATTGTAGAAAGAAGCAATCTCTTCATGGAAATGAGAACGAATCTCCTTGACCACTTCAATTTGTTTTTCAATCCAAGGATGATGCTCTCCAATCGGTTGAATATCCTTTAATTC
>JAJVUU010000149.1 GCA_021621525.1 Caryophanales bacterium | reverse complement strand
TTCTTTGCGAACGGCTTTGGCTTCTCTAGCAGTCAAGCTTTGACCCAAACGGGCCGGATGAACCTTGGCTCGATAAAGGACCTCATCCACATAGATATTGCCCAGACCAGCCACTAATTTTTGGTCTAAAAGAGCTGATTTAATGGGTTTCTTTGATTTTTTAAGAGCTGCTTGGAAGGCTGGTTCTTTAAAATCCGCTTCCGTCGGCTCTGGACCAATATTTTTCGCCAAAAAGTAGCTGTCGACAAGCTCAGGTATGAGGACTTCCATGGTCCCAAACTTGCGGACATCCTCATAGACCAGAGTGCTACCATCTGTAAAATGAAAGAAGACATGGGCATGCTTGCGAAGAGGAACCTCGTCTGGATAAAAGAAATACTTGCCTTCCATCCGCAAATGCGAGATGAGGACCAGATCCGTCAGATAAAACAAGAGATATTTCCCACGGCGCCCCATGGCCCGAATTTCTTGACCTGGGAGATCTTGTCGAAAAGCATCCAGATCCGTCTGAATCATCTTTGGATACTTTACTTCCACTGACTGAATGGTTTTTCCAAGAATTAATTTCTCAAGACCGCGTCGAACGGTCTCTACTTCTGGTAATTCAGGCATAGAACTCCTTTCAAAAACAAGAAGCAGGCCTTCTGCCCACCTCTTCTTAATATTCTTTTTCGTTGTATCCGAAATCGGCAAGATCCAATTTCTTATCCCGCCAATTTTTCTTGACTTTTACCCAGGTTTCTAGGAAGACCTTGTCCCCGAGCATCAGCTCGATATCCTTCCGCGCAAGGGTTCCGATCTTCTTAAGCATAGCCCCGCCTTTTCCGATGACAATGCCTTTTTGGCTATCGCGCTCGACCATGATGGTTGCGCGGATATGAACCTTATCTGTCTCTTCATCCCGCTTCATAGAATCCACCACTACAGCAACAGAGTGTGGAATTTCTTCACGCGTCAAGTGCAAGACCTTTTCACGGATCATTTCAGAAACCAAGAAACGCT
>JAJVUU010000148.1 GCA_021621525.1 Caryophanales bacterium | reverse complement strand
TGTCAGGCATTGATCCGAACGATATCCCTATGGATGATCCAGGGGTCATGGCCCTCTTTTCTGGGACAGAAGTGCTAGGGGTGACAGCCGAGCAGATCGGAACGCCGACGGGAATGTTGGGGATTCCAGAGTTTGGGACCAACTTTGTTCGGGGCATGGTCGAAGAGACCCATCCGACGACCTTCGCAGAGTTACTTCAGCTTTCTGGTCTGTCTCACGGTACCGACGTGTGGTTGGGAAATGCCCAAGACTTGATCAAGGCGGGCATTGCCGATCTATCGACCGTTATCGGGTGTCGGGACGACATCATGGTTTACCTCATGCACGCGGGTCTCAAGCCTAAGATGGCCTTTACCATCATGGAGCGCGTGCGGAAAGGGATGTGGCTCAAGATCTCAGAAGAAGAACGCAACGGTTACATCCAAGCCATGAAGGAAAACAATGTCCCTGAATGGTACATCGAGTCCTGTGGGAAGATCAAGTACATGTTCCCTAAAGCCCATGCGGCGGCCTATGTTATGATGGCCCTTCGTGTGGCCTACTTTAAAGTGCATCATCCACTTTATTACTACTGTGCTTACTTCTCGATTCGGGCCAAGGCCTTTGACATCAAGACCATGGGTGCAGGCCTTGAGGCCGTGAAAGCGCGGATGAAAGAAATCTCTGAGAAACGCAAGAACAACGAAGCTTCCAATGTAGAGATTGACCTCTACACCACCCTTGAGATTGTCAATGAGATGTGGGAGCGGGGCTTCAAGTTTGGCAAGCTAGACCTCTATCGCAGTCAGGCGACAGAATTCTTGATCGATGGGGATACCCTGATTCCACCATTTGTCGCTATGGATGGTCTGGGAGAGAACGTTGCCAAGCAAATCGTGCGAGCGCGTGAAGAAGGAGAATTCCTCTCTAAGACCGAGCTCCGGAAGCGCGGCGGTGTTTCGTCCACCCTGGTTGAAAAGATGGATGAGATGGGCATTCTTGGTAATATGCCAGAGGATAACC
>JAJVUU010000147.1 GCA_021621525.1 Caryophanales bacterium | reverse complement strand
AATGTCCCATCAGCTTGCTTGTGGTAAAAAGGTCTGCACCGAGCGTGAGCATCATCGTTCCGAATGTGTGCCGTGAGCAATGGAATGAGATATGCTTCTCAATCCCTGCCGCTTCCGCCCATTTGCGGAGAGCCCTGCCTATAACGGTCTGTGTGGTCGGAATGTCAAAGAAAGGAATATTATTTCCTCTTGGTTTCGGCAACCAACGCTTAGCCTCTTCCGAGAGAGGTATTATAACAGGCTTCTCCGTCTTTTGCATTTCCATGTCTATGTATTCGCCTTTTCCGTCAGCGGTCTTGAAGATGTGCATCGACGCAAGACGGTACATGTCGCTTAATCGCAATCCTGTAAAACAAGCGAAGATGAAAGCCTCCTTGACCTCTGGGCGGTAACTATCCGTAGCTATGAGGGTGCGAAGTTCCTCTATAGTAAGGTATTCTTTCTTGCCTTCCTTGGGTTGGATGCGCTCACGTGCATCAAGTTCCTTCATCGGATTGTTTCGGATAATGCCTTGGCGCACAGCGTTATTGAGAGCAGTGGAGAACATTCCGAGGTATCGGCTTGCCGTATTCTCACTGATAGGTCTTGGCTCGCCATACTTGATATGGGAATTTGGGAAGTTACGCAAGAATTTTACATAACCACGGCAGAACTCCGCATTGACCTCTTCAAGGGCAATGAAGCCTTTGTTTGTCTCGTCAAGATACTTCTCCACGGTGTGCAGCATTTCCACACGGCAATGGAGTGTTGACTTCTTGATGCCGACACCACCTTCACAATACTTCTTTATCCAAGTAGTGAGAAGCATTGAACCTTGCTTGACGGTTTCCCAGTCCTGTATGCCATGACCATGCAGGGCTTTGATGCGCTCTGCCTTGATGCGTTCTGCAATCGCCATAGTCTGCTTGTTCTGTTCCTTACAGACGGGATTGATTTCGGGGACGAGATAGAGTTTGAGGTATTCATACTTTCTCACTCCCTTATAGTAGATGTCAAGATAGA
>JAJVUU010000146.1 GCA_021621525.1 Caryophanales bacterium | reverse complement strand
CCTAGCAAAAGGCTACCACCAGCTACGCTTGCATCTGGATCCTTCTCTCAATGATCCTCAGTCATCCAGAGCCATCCAGGTAGACCGATTTATCCTATCAGGAAAAGATAGTCAGTTGCTCAGTCAAGAAGAGCTACAACAGATCATCAGAGAAGGAGTAGAAAAGATCAAGGCTACTTCTCTCGATCGCTTGAAAGCAGACCTCAAACCGACGGTTCAAGGACAATTGACGGACTTGACTCAGTTGTTGGATCAAGAGCGACCAGATTTGGTTGCTGCAGCTAATCAAGTGAAAGCCCTTGAAACTATCTTAGAAGATGCTCGCAATTATGAACCGCTGACGCAGACACGACCAGATCAAGGTGTTCGAGATCTGATTCTTGAAAAGCCAGAACTTCTCATCGAAGCAGAGGAGATTCCATTTGAGAGTCAAACACGTGAGAACAAGGACTTGGCCAAGGGCGAGAGCCGGATCCTTCAAGCAGGGAAGGTCGGACGCCGGCTGAAATTGATCGAGGTTCGACAAGAAGAAGGCAAAGAAATTCGGACAGAAGTCGATGCCTTTGTCGAAGTGGAGGCCCAGGACCAGATCACAGAAGTCGGAACGAAGGAAGCGGAAGAAAGTCCGTTGATAGCTGATATGCCGACTCCTACCACTCCTGTAACTCCAAGTAAGGAGCAGCCAGAAGTTGCAACTCTTTCTCAAACAGAAGACAAAAAAGAAAAAGAAAGACCCGTTCTCTTGCAACCGAAAACCCCAGAAGCAGTTTCTGTTTTGACTTCAGACCATTCGGAAAAAGAAGGTGTTGAAAGTCCGTCTCTGCAATCGGAAGGAAAACTTCCTCAAACCGGTACAAAAGAAAGTGGTTTCTTTGCTTGGTTAGGCCTTCTTGGTCTAGGATTCTTGGGTGGAGGCGCGAAATTCGCTCGTCGTAAAGAGTAGTTCATTCTTCGCATAAGAGGCTGGGACAAAAGTCCTAGCCTCTCAATTATTTTTGGATTGTCGAGCA
>JAJVUU010000145.1 GCA_021621525.1 Caryophanales bacterium | reverse complement strand
CTATAATCAACGCTTGGAACTCTACAAAGGGGATGAACGTTTTGCGAGTTTAGAAGATGGAGACAAGCTCTTTGCCAACAATCCATTCTACGAGCAAGTGAAAGACGATATCGAACTTTTGCAAGAAGCTGGAAATGAATTCTCAGAAGAAGCCATCCTTGCGGGTGAATTAACACCAGTCTTCTTCGGATCCGCTTTGACCAACTTTGGAGTACAGACTTTCTTGGAAACCTTCCTCAAGTTTGCTCCAGAACCACACGGCCACAAGAAGACCGATGGAGAAATGGTCGATCCTTATGACAAGGATTTCTCAGGATTTGTCTTTAAAATCCAAGCCAACATGGACCCTCGTCACCGTGACCGGATTGCCTTTGTGCGGATCGTATCGGGTGAATTTGAGCGTGGGATGAGTGTCAACCTGCCTCGTACTGGTAAGGGCGCTAAGCTATCAAATGTCACTCAGTTTATGGCCGAAAGCCGTGAGAATGTCAGCAATGCCGTAGCAGGAGACATCATCGGGGTCTACGATACAGGAACTTATCAGGTTGGAGATACGCTGACAGTTGGTAAAAACAAGTTCGAATTTGAACCACTGCCAACCTTTACGCCTGAAATCTTCATGAAGGTATCTGCCAAGAACGTTATGAAGCAAAAATCCTTCCACAAGGGGATTGAGCAATTGGTGCAAGAAGGAGCTATCCAGCTCTATACCAACTACCAAACAGGTGAATACATGTTGGGTGCCGTTGGTCAATTGCAGTTTGAAGTCTTCAAACACCGGATGGAAAATGAATACAATGCAGAAGTGGTCATGAGCCCAATGGGTAAAAAGACCGTTCGTTGGATCAAACCAGAAGACTTAGATGAGCGCATGTCTTCAAGCCGAAACATCTTGGCGAAGGACCGCTTTGACCAGCCAGTCTTCCTCTTTGAAAACGACTTTGCCCTCCGCTGGTTTGCGGACAAGTATCCAGACGTTGAGTTGGAAGAAAAGATGGGGTAAGGAACGATTC
>JAJVUU010000092.1 GCA_021621525.1 Caryophanales bacterium | reverse complement strand
TCATTATAGATATATGATGAGAATTCAACTACAATTGCTGAAGTTTTGAAATTTTTGTTTGATTTCAAATTCAATGATGCCGAACATTACCTTGCTCTGCTGATAGCATGATACCACTTAAACTGTTCAGGAACAATAATATTTCCAATGAAAAACCTTTTCAAACTTTCTAGTGGTAATTTAGTAGTTGGCAGACCCGCGATTCTATCTGAAATATCTTTTCAAATTCTTGATTATGTGCTTTTTTTAGACGTTTTTTCGTCTGAGCGCAGATGATTTTCCTGATGTACTTCAGATGGCTGTGTAAATAAGTGTTTGGTGGTTTTGCTCGAGTTTTATGTAAAAAATATTTACTTTCATCTTTGTTTTCCTACAATATACCTGAGGAAACGAACATGATCATCAGCTTTGGAGAGATTCTTCTCGATACATTTACGGATAAGAACAAGAAGACACAGGTCTTTGTCGGAGGTGCACCCTTCAATGTTGCCTATCAGGCACATCGCATGGGAAATGATGTCCTCTTTGTCGGCAACATCGGAAACGATGATGCCGGAAAGAAGATACAGAAGTTCTTTGCCGACAATGGTTTGGATGATGAAGGTCTTCGTATTGATAATAAAAGAAAGACCACCCTTTCAAAGGTCGAACTGAAGAACGGAGAAAGAACCTTCACGTTTGAAAGAGATGATGCAGCGGATCCATATTTTGATGATGATTCATTGGATTTCATCTCCCAGGGAGACCTTATCCATGTCGGATCTCTGATGCTGTCTGCTAAAGAAGGAAGAGAATTTGCATCCCAGATCATCTCTTTTGCCAAAGCCCAGAAGAAGACCTTGTCTTTTGACATCAATTATAGGGAAGACATCTTCAAGGACAAGAAGGAAGCCATCGATATCTATGAGGAATTCTATCCTCAGTTTGACATCGTCAAGTTTTCCATGGAAGAGCTTCAGCTCTTTACCGGGGAAAATGACATCGAACCTGCTTTGAAGAAACTGAAGAAAGGTCCGAAGCTGATTCTCGTCACTTTGGGAAGAGAAGGAAGCCTTGCCTATTGCAACAATCGTATTACCAAGGAGAAAAGCTTCAAGGTAGCCAGCATCGATACGACCGGTGCCGGAGACGCCTTCTTTGGAACCTTCCTCTCCGAAGTTGATTCCATCGGACTTAGGGAAATCACCTTCCTACCTTCCCTTCTTCAGTCCAGTCTGAAGTTCAGCAATATTGCAGGTGCCCTTACGACCACAAAGAAAGGTGCCATTCCGGCCATTCCTTCCTATAAGGAAGTCAATGCATTTCTGGAAAAGCATACCTTTCAAAGATAGCAGAACATAAAACAGGCCTCGGATCAGGCCTGTTTTAATTGCTGGAGTCTGTGCAGATGGAAAAGAATCACTTCGTAGATATTGCTGTGTTCTCCGACACGGAAGAATGCGGAGGTGATGTCTACGAATCCGTTTTTGTCCCCTTTCCAGCTATAGAAGAGAATTTCAAGATAGAGATATACCATGAGATATAGGGCAAGGGAGACATCCTTCCTGTCTTTGAGAGGGAGGAAAGGAAATTTCATATAGAAGAGATGGTTGACAAGGACCTTGGATATCCAGGTCTCCGTCTCTTGGTTTTGTTGATGAAGAAGAGAGAGGATTTTATCCATGCTTTTGTCCTGCCTGATATCTTCAAGGTAGGAAGCAATGGATACGGAACGAGCGTAATCTTTTTGTATTTCCATCAAAATGGAACTGATATTTTCTATGGTCAATACAGAAACGTCATCTTTCAAGTATGAAATGATTTCAATGAGCTTTTCCTTCAGTCCTTTTCCTTCCTCCAATATCTCGATGCAGTGCTTTCGGATGCTTGTGTAATTCTCTGGAATCTCTTCCTTTTTTTCGTCATCCTCAAAGAGGAAGGACAATTCCTTGGATATGGTATGGAAAGGACCTTTCTGTCCGATCATCCTTTCGACGACCCATTCGCAGCTGCTGGATATGCAGCATTCTTTCTTGGGATAGAGACGTGGCGACCTTGGATAATACCGGCAGACGGATGGGATGTTCTCCTCTCCGCATTCCACCTGCAGTCCGCAATATCCGTTTTCAAGCCTCAGCGGACAGGCTCCGAGGTAATTGAAGTTGATTCTTGCATATTCGTCCATGTTCGGATGGGGAAGGACGGAAACATAGGCTTCAATCTTATCCTTCATCTCTTTGGAACAGTCGATGCTTTGAAGACGGAAATACTCATCCTGCGTAAGCGTGATCTTCCATCCCTGGCAGCAGCAGTTTCTACAATCCTTTCCCTTGCAGTGGAATGCCGGATAATAATCCGGTACCTCAAAAAAGTCTTTTATCATGATAAAATCCTCTTCATCGGTGGTTTATTTTAGCTTCTTTTCTTAGGAATGGCTGAATTATTTTATGAGAATGTAGTCATTCAGGAGATCGGCGTCATGTTCCAAAAGAAGAACGTTGTCTTTGGTCGTCATGCTGTTTTTGTATTTTGGATTCAGGAAATAGATGAGATTCACGGCCATGGCCTTTTTGATATCGTATTCCAGCTCTCCTTCCGTAAGGAAATCGTAGAAGTCCTGGATGTAGGATAAATCATACAGCCTTCCTTTGTCCACGGCATCCTGGATCCTGGACAGCATATTCTCGTATTTCTTATTGTCGGATAGGACGGTCTCTGTCTTCTTCTCCAGTTTTGGATAGATTTTATCGATAAGGGAAGCGTCAATCTTTGCTTCCGTCTTCTTGGCTTTGGAAGAGAGGATGGACTTGTGGATGCCACCTTTCCTGACAAAGGAGAAGAGATTCCTTACGTCCTGATGGAACGTCTCTTTTCTTTCTTTTTTGTGATTCAGTTCCTCTTCTTCCTTCAATGCCTCTTTCTTTCTTCTTTCCTCTTCGATCCTGTCGACCCTTTCCTTCAAAAAGTCATCGTCTGTCGTTGATGGTTCCTTTTTCCTTCCGCTTATGCCTTCGGTGAAATCGTGGAACTTGCTGTGAATCTTGTCTACGGGGTGGGAGAAAGTCTCCACCATGCCAGGAAGGCTCGATTCCTGATAATCCAGCTGAAGGGCAACTTTCAGGAGTGAAAGGTATTTGTCGAAGAGAAAACTGAAGAAGAGGTAGGCAATCTGGGCTAAAAGAAGAATTGCCAGGGCGATGGTGCAGATCTTGTCAAAGTCGCTGCTTTTTCCTTCGGCGATGGGAATGATGGCCAGGACAAGAAGGGTGATTTTGTCAATGATGGACAATATTTTCAGAAGACCATGGGTCACCTTATGCTTCTTCTTCTTTCCTTTGCCTTTTTTCGAATGGAAATGATAGATGACTTCCTCGACAAAAAGACCGGTCGATATGGCAATCAGGACAGAATAAAGGATGATGTAGACGATGCTGTCCATATGTCTGTACACGGCATAGGAATAGTAAAGAAGAAGGAAAAACTGAACTACGCAGTTGATGATGAACCCTATCTTGGCAAGATCGTCTCTGACTTTCTGATAGAGGGCCAGGGTATGCTTATATTCTATGAGTCTCATGAAATTAGTGTAGATTATCCCGGGTTGGCTTTCAAGAAATATCGGTATGGATTCCTGATGGCTTCTGACTTTGAGATGGAATGCACATCGATTCGAAAGCTGTCTGAAACCATTTTTGAAATGGGTTTCATCAATTTGCAAAAAGTAGTGTTTTCTTGTTTAAAACAACAAATGAAAGCGCTATAATAGCCTACGAAGCCAACGGAGGCACTACTATGGATTATCATAAGCTGCAGGGACGCATCAATGAATTGGCCAAGGAAATCAACTACCCATGCAAAAAGACGGATCATCTTGTCTATGCCATGAAGTTATCGACGGTTCCTGGTCATATTTTCTTCCATTCGGGATTCGAGGCAGTCGGAAAAGCTCTCGTCGATGCCGTCAACACCCACTATCTCTTCACCAGAGGATATCATACGGAAAAGGATATCAATGAAGCAAAGAAGCAATATCTTGCCAAGGGAAACTATGTGAAGTTCGCCAAAGATCATTCTCTCTGGAAATATGTCTATAACGATGAACTCTTTGCCGATGAAGCAAAGCGAGGAATGATGCATTCCAAGGACAATGACGAGACCTTGGTCTATCGTATCATCGGTTCTATGTATTATGATTCTGGCTGGGAAGTCGTTAAGGATTGGATCATCAACAATCTTGGTATCCGAGTCATGAAGAAGACCGGCTCCATCGAAGGAACCAAGTGATTTCCTAAGAACATCGATCGTATCAGGTCCTTTCCTTTGTTGTGGAAGGGCCTTTTTCATGTTAGCAAAATATAAGCAGACAAGCCCGTATATGGAAAGATAGACCAAGGATAGTCTGTCGATTGTTTTTAACTTTTAAAGATAGGGAGGTAATCCAAAAGAGTTGCTTCCTTTTCTTT
>JAJVUU010000144.1 GCA_021621525.1 Caryophanales bacterium | reverse complement strand
GCTGATTGGTCTAATGGAAAGGTCGCAACCACCGGGATCTCTTACCTTGGAACCATGTCTAACGGCCTTGCGACCACAGGTGTGGACGGTCTTGAAGTCATCATTGCAGAGGCTGGGATCTCTTCTTGGTACAACTACTACCGCGAAAACGGCCTCGTGACAAGTCCTGGTGGCTATCCAGGTGAAGATTTCGATTCCCTTGCCGAATTGACCTACTCGCGCAACCTTCTAGGTGGAGACTATTTGCACCATAATGCAGCCCACCAAGCCGATCTAGACATCGTCAAAAAAGAGCTGGACCGCGCTTCCGGAGACTACAATCAATTCTGGCACGACCGCAATTATCTCCTACATGCTGATCGAGTTAAGGCTGAGGTGGTCTTCACTCATGGTTCCCAAGACTGGAACGTCAAACCGCTTCACGTCTTTAACATGTTCCAAGCCCTTCCAGCCAACATCAAGAAACACCTCTTCTATCACAATGGTGCCCATGTCTATCTCAACAACTGGCAGTCTATTGACTTCCGTGAGAGTATGAATGCCCTCCTCTCTAAAAAATTGCTGGGCTACGATTCAAGCTATGAATTGCCTACTGTCATCTGGCAGGACAATACAGGAGAACAAAGTTGGACTTCCTTGGATGATTTTGGCAATCAAACAAGTCAGCGGACCTTCCTACTTGGAGACGGTGAAAAAGTCATCCAAAACCGCTACGAGACAAAAGATTACGAGCGCTATGGCAAGGCTTATCCGACCTTCTTAACGGACCTCTACCAGGATAAGGCGCAACAGGTGACCATTGATCTTCCAATCGAAGAAGACCTACACCTCAATGGGAAAGCTCGCCTTCACCTGCGACTTTACTCCAGCACCAATAAAGGCCTGCTTTCAGCCCAACTCTTAGAGCTTGGAAGCAAGAAATACCTCCAACCCTATCCTGCAGTCTTGTCGGTCCGTACGCTGGATAACGGTCGCTACCATATGCTAGACAATTTGACTGAGTTGCCTTTCAAAGAAGCTGG
>JAJVUU010000019.1 GCA_021621525.1 Caryophanales bacterium | reverse complement strand
ATTGTAAGCTCTTTTTGAAAATAAAAAAATAGCGATGAAATCCGTCATTTTTTAAAATTTATGAAAATATTTTCATAAATGGTTTGATTACGAAAACCCTTCCATATATAATGGTATCAATCAGGAAAAGCCAAGCTACGCTTGGGAGGAGAATTGATTATGGAAGATAACAAAAAAATGTACAAAGACCGTGTCACCATCTACGAGGTTGCAAAGGTTGCCGGTGTTTCCCTTGCCACGGTAAGCCGTGTCATCAACAATCATCCGAATGTCACGGAAAAGACCAGGAAAGCTGTCAATGATGCTATTCAGCGTCTTGGATACAAACCGAGCGCCCTTGCCCAGGGATTGGCCAATTCCAAGTCTACGAATATCGGTATCATGATTCCGTCTACAGGCTATTCCTACGTATCCAACATGCTTGACGGAATGATTGATATTGCCAAAATCTATGGCTATATCACTTCTATTTTCGTGACCAAGAGAACCAAGGAAGATGCTGCCCAGATGATTGAATCCTTGATTAAAAGCCATGTTGACGGAGCAGTCATCTATGATGATGAGCTTGGTACGGATGAAATACGTTCTATTCAGAATTATCATATTCCGCTTATCGTTGTCGGCCATGACATGGAGGGTGAAGCTCTTGGAAGCATCATCATCGAATATAAGGATCCGGTCATGGATGTCGTCAAGGAGCACCTTATGCAAGGCAATGATGATGTCTATCTTCTCGACATCGTCAACCAGGGCAAGATGCTCGATGAAATCAGAGATGGACTTAAGGAGTATGCCGACAATAACGGAAAACACATCCATACTGTCCAATTCAATGATTCCTATGGCATTGTCTATGCTGGCATGAAGGAATTCTTCAAGACACACAAGAGTGGATATTTTGTTGCCCCGAGAGATTCCTTGGCTGCTGCTGTTGTCAATGCTGCCCAGGAGTCCGGTCTTAGGATTCCGGAAGATGTCCAGGTTCTTGCAGAGATTGGTTCGAAGTATTCCTATATTGTCCGTCCACAGGTTTCAAGCTTCTCTATTGATATGTTCAAAGTTGGCTCCATCGCTGTCAGAATGCTCACCAAGCTTCTCAATGAACCGGAAGTTGTCAAGCAAAAGACATTTAAGATCCGTGCAACATTCAATAAGAGAGAAACCACGAAGTAAATTGGAAGGCAAGGTTTTCCGAGCATGCGTGTTTATTTATTGATCAGTGCTGTAGGAATCACTTCTATCGTCATTGCCTGTGTTCTTTGTGCTGCTCTTGCCGTATTTCTTGGAATTTTCTTCTATAAGAGGAGGTTCAAGTCTGCCTCTATCAATTTAAGGAAGACTTATGATACGTATCATCTTCAGTTGACCACGGATTGTAAGAACATGGTCAACCGTTTGAAAGTCCTTGGTGAATACAGTGATTATTTTGCTGCGAGCTACCAGGAACGTCAAAAGCAGTATGATGAGATTTTGAATAGAAGAGACAAGGATGTAGAAACTTGTCTTTCTTCCTTGGATACTTTTGTCAAGGAAAAGAATTACAAGGAATATAAGGCTCTCGAAGGGGAATGCAACCAATCCGTTCGTGATTTTGAAGTCTCCGTTTGTAATTTCAATGGTGAATTGACTTCTATTCTGCAAGAAGATACGGATGTTCATTCTTCGGCTGTTGTCGTCAAAGGAAAATATAGGAACATTTCTTCTTTCTATCAGGATCACGAGACGGAGCTCAAACCTCTTGATAAATCCTTTGAAAGAATATTCCATAGTGCTGAAAAGGGCTTTGATGAATTCGATGGTCAGGCGGACCATGCTAATTTTGCTGATGCAAAAAAAGTCCTGGAACGCTTGGACAAACTATTTGATGCTGTTTTGTCTGTTCTTGACAAGCTTCCTCTTCTTGAGGTGTCCGTGGATACCGTTCTTCCTGATAAACTGAACAAGCTGCAGGAAAGTTATCAGCAGATGTTGGATGAAGGCTTCATTGTCTATGAGATGCATGTCGAAGAAAAAATAGCTGATATGAGAGAACGGGTCAAGAAGATGCAGGCACAGTTGATGTATCTCGATATCCGTGGAATACAAGAAGAAATCCAAGCCATTCAAACCGAAATCACGGATATTCTTGCCGGATTCGATGAGGAAAGAAGAGCTAAAGAGACCTATTTTTCGAAGCAAAACTCCTTATCTGATTCTTCGTTCGGCGTTGAAAAGAGATATGCTAGGATGATGAACCAGCTTTCTGCCTATCAAAGGGCCTTTGTTCTTGATAACAAATATGTCAGTCAGATGCAGGCACTGAAAGCTGATATTGAGTCCATCGGTATTTTGAAGAGAGAATTGGATTCCTATCTAGACACTTCAGCCAGACAACCTTATCTTGTCATTACGAGAAAGATGACTGACATGGATAATGAGATGAATAAGGCGATTCGAGTCATGGATGATTATGATGCGTATCTCACTTCCCTGAAAAATGATTCAAATGAAGTGTTCATGGGATTGAGGGAATGCTATGTCAATTTGAAGAAGGCCAGAAACATAGTCAAGGAAATCGATGTTCCTTCCTACACCAAATCCATCAAAGATGTTTTTACGGAAGACTTCCAAAAAATCGAAGATATTTCGAAAATTGTTTTGAATCAGCCTATTGATGTTCCTAAAGCGGTATCCCTTTTCAAACCATTCAAGGAATCTGTTGAAGGCTTCATATCTTCTATTGTCAATGCCAAGGCTGAGTCAGACAAGGCGGAAACAAGTATTGTCTATGCGAATTTCTATAGAGTTGACTATTCAGATTCAAGAGCTTTGCTTGATCAGGCTGAAAAGGCGTTTTCCGAAGGTGATTTTCAGAGGGCATCCGGTATCGCCTTGGATGTTGTCAAGAGATTTTCTCCTACAGCTTAATGCGTTCAGGCAACCGAATGGTTGCCTTTTATAAAGAATTAAAGTTAAATCATCTATTTGTTTGTTATATAATGATTTATCTTCAGTGAGGTTTTTTTCATGGTTTATTTTGATTGTGCTGCAACTGTCAAACCTTATGACGAGGCGCTAAAGGTTTTTGATAAAATCACGATGGAATATTATGGCAATCCTTCGAGTAATCACGGATTAGGCTTCCTTGCCAATGGCATTCTGGAGAAAGCAAGGTCACAAGTTGCCAAATATCTTAACGTTCATACGGATGAAGTCATCTTTACGTCCGGTGCCAGTGAGGGAAACAACCTCGCAATCAAGGGTGTTGCCTATCATAACAGAGGTTGGGCCAATAGGTTGATCACTACGAAGGCGGAACATCCCAGTGTTACCAATGTTTTTCAGGAATTGGAAAAAGAGGGATTCGAAGTCATATATCTTGACTATGATAAAGATGGCAATCTCGATTTGGAACAGCTAAAAAAGTCGTTGAATCAACATACTTCTCTTGTTTCTGTCATGGCTGTCAACAATGAAGTCGGGTATCGTTTCCCAATTCATGAGATTCATGAGATGTTGCAAGATAGCAAAGCTGTTTTCCATGTTGATGCCACGCAGTGTATCGGGAAGGAAGAACTTGATTCAGCGGATTATGACTTGATGACGTTTTCAGGCCATAAAATCGGTGGACTTCGGGGGAGTGGTGTCCTGATCAAGAAAAAGGGTATAGAAGTCGATAGACAGATTCTTGGTGGAAGCCAGGAGATGGGATATCGTGCAGGGACCAGTGCCACTGCTTTGGATTGTGCCTTGGCAAGTGCTTTACGTATGTCTCTTCAGACAAAAGACGCCAGGAAAGAAAAGGCTAGGAAACTGAACGATTATTTACGGAAGGAATTGTCTGGCATTGATGAAGTTGAAATTTTGTCGCCGGAGAATGCATCTCCCTTTATTCTTTCCTTTGCTTTGAGGGAACATAAAGGTAGTGTGATTGCTGAAGCTCTCAGCAATGATGGTGTATATGTGTCGACGAAGTCGGCATGCTCGTCCAAAGAAGCTGGCTATTCTGATGTGATTCACAATGCGGGTTTTGATGATGTTATTGCCAGCAATGCCTTACGCCTTTCTTTTTCGGGAACGGAAGAGATAGCACAGGCGGAAGAGTTTATTCGGATTTTGAAAAAAGAACTGCATGATATCAAGGAGAGAAACTAAATGAATACTGATATGATTATTGTCTTTTTTGGAGAGCTTGGGACAAAAGGCAGAAATATCATGGATTTCATTCGCCTTCTTGGTAAGAACATCAAATATGCCTTGAAGGATTTTCCGTCTTTGACTTATGAAATCAAAAAAGACCATATCTATATATTGCTCAACGGGGAAAGTTATGATGAGGTCAAAAAGAAACTGAAGAAGGTTTCGGGAATCGGTTCTTTTGCCTTGGCAAGAAGCGTCAGCAAAGATATGGATGAGATTTCCAAGGAAGCACTTGGCCTGTATTTGAAATCAGGTGTGTCAACGTTTAAAATAGCGACAAAAAGAGCGGACAAGTCTTTTCCCATCCATTCCGATGATATTTCAAGAAAAGTCGGTGCATATGTTCTGACTCATACGGATGGTGCAAAAGTCGATGTCCATCATCCGGATATTTTGATTGAAGTCTATGTCCGCGAGGAGGCTGCCTATGTTTATGGAATCAAGGAAAAAGGTCTTGGCGGATATCCGTTGGGAATTGCCGGAAAATCCTTGTGCCTTCTTTCTGGAGGAATAGATTCTCCTGTTGCGGCATATTTGATGATGAAAAGAGGTGTCAAGCTTGAATGCATCCATTTTGCTGCACCGCCATATACTTCTCAGGCCGTCATCGACAAAATCCATGACCTGTTGCATGTGCTCAATGATTATCAGCCCGATATAAAGTTATACATTGTCCCGTTTACAGACCTGGAAAGAAAGATATATGAAGTTGCCGGACCGAGCTATTGTGTGACGATCATGCGAAGAATGATGCTTCGTATTGCAGATAGCATTGCGTTCAAGCATAACGATCTTGTTCTTTCCGGTGGAGAATCCATCGGTCAGGTTGCTTCCCAGACACTTTATAGCTTGCAGGTTATCGAAGAAGTTGGACAGCATCCGTTTATCCGTCCATTGGCCACCTATGATAAAACGGAGATCATCGATCTTTCCAAGGATATCGGAACGTATGATATTTCGATTCGTCCTTATGAAGATTGCTGTACGATCTTTACTTTGAAGGATCCTGTCACGCATCCGAATCTTGACAAAGTCCATGAAATAGAGGATTCCTTTGATTGGAAGACCATGGTTCATGACTGCGTCAAGAATACGAAGGCTGAACATATTTCCAAGACGGAAGAAGAGGAATTCTGAAAATACCAAAGAACGAGAATTTTTATGACAAACTTCTGCCATAAGAAGATATAGAATTGTTCTCTTTTGGAAAAAATATGTTTTCGGATTATCTTTTATAGGTGGGTGTGTCCGGTTTTTAAACCTTTGTGTTGTGGAATCAGAAAAAAGGCTGTCAGTATGGACCTTGGCAATAATGAACCAAAGTTACTGACAGCCCTTTTTTCTGATTCCACTTGGATACCCACGTCGAAAAACGACTTCCTACTTCACCCACCCCTGTCTTGACTGATGATTTCCTATCAGCCCGTGAGAGATGTCCATAGGCTTGACATCGGGTCTGGCCGACCCTAGAGGAAATCAATCGATTAATTTTACGCCTTCTTTTTCCATGATATGGGTGCCTTCTTCTTTGATATTGATGGCTGCATTGAAATCCCTGTCGATTGACATACCGCACGGACATATGAATTTTCTTTCTGACAGCTTCAGTCTGTGCCTTCTCCCACAATGACTGCAAATCTGAGTCGAAGGGAAATACTTGCCAACTTTTATAAGATGTTTTCCTTTTTCAGTAAGCTTGTAATTCAGCATGGCCTGGAATTTCTGGTAACTGTTGTCCATGGTCGATTTTCCAAGCCGGGAACCTTTGACGCTGATTTCCTTTAAGCTGATATCTTCAATGCAGACGGCATCACATGCCTTTGCCATCATGGCACTGAGCCTATGCAGATAATAATTTCTTTGATTGGATATTTTTTTGTAGATTTTTGCAACTGCCTGCTGCTGCTTCTGATAATTCTTGGAACCTATTACTTTGTGTGTCAGCTTCCTTTGGGCTTTGACGATCTTCTTTTCGTTCTTGCGGAAATATTTTTCAAAATCCTGGGGCATGCGACCGTTGCTGCTCATATAAAGACCATTGGATTTATAATCGAGGCCTATGATTTTGTTTCTGGAGACAGGGATGGGAATAATCGATTTCTCATATTTGAATAAAATGGATGCATAATATTTTCCATCTGCCTCTACTGAAACAGTAGCCGAATTCAAATATGCCATGTCTGGTAGCTGCTTATAGATTTTGGCTTTGACCAGTCCGATGAACGGCAAAAGAATGCCCTTATCCATGACTTTGACATTTTCCCTATAACTTTTGGTCGTATAGGATTTTCGAAAGCTTTTATAGGACTTGAATTTCGGATATCCTCTTCCTTCAATATTGAAGTAATACCGGAAAGCATCAGAGAGGTGGAACTTTTCACAATACAAGGCACTTCGGTCAACTTCCATAAGATATGGATAATCCGTGAAATATTTCTCTATGGACAATTGTGGCAGCTTTCCTGTCTTCTTATAGAAATCATTCGTTTCGGACAACATCAGATTATAGATTTTTCTACAGCATCCGAACGTTTTCGCCAAAGCGACCTTCTGCTTTTGATTCGGATAGATTCGATACTTATAAGCGCGATACAAGATGCTCATCCATGGTTTTTCTCCTTCACTCTTATATTGTGCAGGAGGTCACGTTTTTAAATGTTTTTTTAAAATATTTTTAAACTTAGGCATCGATGAATCAATCATTAAAAAACTGCCAGACTTATTTGCATGGAAGCAAATGGGTCTGGCAGGATGATTGTGTTTTTTTGATTACTTTGTAATAGCAGCCTTGGCAGTGTCGCAAAGGGATTTGAACTGTTCCGGATTGGTGCTGGCAAGCTCGGAGAGCATCTTGCGGTTAAGCTCGATGTTGCTAAGCTTGAGACCGAACATGAACTGGGAATAGGAAATTCCATTGAGCTTGCAACCGGCGCTGATACGTCTGATCCAAAGCTTACGGAAATCCTGCTTTCTTTCCTTACGTCCGTTGAAGGAATGTGCATCGGCCTTCAAGACTGCTTCCTTAGCAGTTTTGTAAAGCTTGTGTCTGGAACCGAAATAGCCTTCAGCTCTCTTTAAAATACGCTTACGATTGTCGTGGCGGACTGTGCCTCTTTTAACTCTCATTTTGGTAACCTCTCTTTTACTTGCTGACCAAAGCAGTCATCTTCTTGGTCTGGACAGAATTCAGATATCTGGCTTTTCTGTTGTGACGGATCATTTTGTGAGTCTTGTTGTGAGACAAGTGCCCGGTGTTTTGATTCCATTTTTTGATCTTACCAGTTGCCGTAAACTTGAATCTCTTGACGGCGCCGCGCTTACTCTTCATCTTTGGCATAGTGATTGCCCTCCTATTTGTTTTTCTTCGGACTTAACACGACATAGTAGTCTCTACCCAACATTTCAGGTTCCTTGTCATGGGTGGAATAGTCTTTGACCATGTCTAGGAACTTGTTCAGGGTATCGGTAACAATGTCCATCCTGCTTCTCATACGTCCCTTGATAAATACGCTGACTTTAACCTTGTTTCCTTCTTCTAAGAAACGAATGGTAGCCTTTGCTTTTGTTTCAAGGTCATGAGTGTCCGTGGTAGCAGTGAAACGAATCTCTTTGACGACAGTCTTCTTTTGGTTCTTTTTTGCTTCTTTGGCCTTCTTGTCTTTTTCGAATTTGTACTTGCCATAATCCAGGATACGGCAGACAGGTGGCTTGGCATTAGGCGAAACACAAAGAAGATCCATACCGGCTTCGATGGATTTTTGCTGAGCAACTTTCATCGGGACAACGCCGAATGCTTCTCCTTCAGGACCAATCAGAAGAACTTCTTTGAAGTGGATACGTTCGTTAACCAGATCGGAATTCTGATTTTTGTTCGGACGTGGACGATTGTTGTTTCCTTGATAAATGTTTATAAGCGAATCCCTCCTATGGAATGTCAACGAAAAACAGGTTTCCCAAGAAAAGAGAAACCTGTTTATAACCATTGAATAGCTAACAAGATAAAAATCTTGTTAACGATTACATAGGCATTTGACCTACCAGAACAAAATCCAGTCAGGTGTGAACGTAGTTCTCTTTCCTAGTCGCGAATTTTTCGCGTCTTTAAGTATATGTCAGCGTTGGTGAATAGTCAAGGAGAAAAATGATTTTTGTGGTTCTTAGGCACTTTTGGAAATGGAGTAGTGGAATTTTTCACCTTCGGCTTTTGCCTTTAAATCGATTTTTTCTTCTTTTTCCTTCGATAGGCTGCAGGAAAAAACTTGAATCTTCTGATTGGAAATCACTTCATAATCCTGCCCATATGGCAAATAACATATGAAACTGTTGTCATAATCCAATCCATAGGTGATTCCATTATCGACTTGACATGTCTCCTGACTGAATTCGGCAAGCAATTCATTGTTTTTTGTGATGGATATGGAAATGTCTTGCTGACCATAGATCAGATAGTATTTTCCTTCCATATCGTAGCTTATGGGAGAGGAAGTATAATTTCTGTCTCTGGCCATCAGATGGCTTAGGCATAGTTCCGGATAATGACCTCTTGCAATGGAAGAAACATTGCTTTTGTTGATCAAGGTCAGAAGCAATAAGATGTCATGCTTGAAGGAATCTATGAGAGCATTGAATAGGTTGCCTAAGGAAGAACGCAGCTCTTTTTCATCCATGGGGCATCCGAATTTATCGAAGGCATTTAACAGTATTGGCATGAAATCTTTGGCGAAGCTCCCTGATTGGTGCATCAAGTCATCAATCAGAATCGTTGTGAGATTGTCGGAAATCACTTCTGTGATCAGGGAAAAGCAAAATTCGATAAGCGAATCTTTCGGTACGCCAGAACCCTAGACGAAAGACATGATGCGTCTCAGACCGCTTTGAATTGTCGAGACATAATTGTCTTTGCTTTCGATGCCTTCCGTCATCAGATGAAGGAGTTCCCTCAAGTATAGTCCCTGACGATAATTCATCATGGATTTCTTTTTGCTTTGATGATATTTGAAACCATCGATATAATAGGTGGAGCCCAGGGAATCATAATTGTCTACTTCAGCAAACTGCTTTTTGACCGCTTCGATGTTGCTTGAATAGTTTTCGTCGAATAACGCATCGGTCAGATACATGTCGATGCCATATCTTGCAAAACCGAATTCTTTCATGGCGACAAGGGGGACGACATCGTTGAAATTGACGATGCTGTAGATGTTGTCGTAATGAATGTTTTTTTGGAAAGCGGACTCGATGACTCCGCGAGGTGGCTCAGAGCTATAACTGTAAAGGTCTTCCTTCTTCAAACTCACCTGAGAAGGTAGAATAGGTTCGCTGTTTTCGATGCTACCATCGAAATCATCTTTGCAAAAAACCAGATGGCAAGCAATCTGGGCATGGGCAAATATCCCGGCATTCTTTTCCTTTCTCCTCTCGTTCTTTTCTATCATCCACATAAAGGAAAAAGGAACATCGTCATTGACTATATCACGCTGGGACTCTATTTCTTTTCCTTTGCCGGTGCTTATATCCTGATCGGCATCTTTGCAATGATATTATTGTTCGCTGCTCTCTGATGGTCCACCGACGATTTCAATCTTGGTGACATTGTTGAGCTTCGGAGGGAAGACCAACGAGACGCTTCCATCGTAAGTGACTCGAAGGGTATCGCCTTCCTTGATATCCGAAAAAGAGACTTCTTCTCCGTTCTTGACGACCTTTCCATAGTCGTTGCTGTCGAAGGTATAGAAGTAATCTTCGGTGTTTGTGTCAGTGACGTTGATACCCCAGAAGTTGTTGACGTTCTTGTATGTTCCGGAAATGATGAATTCGCTGTTCTTCTCGATTTCCATTCCCTTCATCCTGGTATCGTTGTCTTCCTGGTACTTAGAGAAGTTGGACACCAAAGAAATAGCAGCGAACAAAAAATTCTTTTTCATGGGTTCTTCTCCTTTCCAAACTTGACATTATTATATCGTCTCAGCTTCTTTTTTTATAGTTGCTGAAGAATTTTTTTACATATTTCGATACTTCACCTTCTCCATACCGGTTCTTCAGGACACCGAAGGCGTTGTCGACCAGCCCTGAGGCGCCTTTTGGAATCGGATAGGAGAAAACACTCTCCATGTGTTTCCATTCCTTTAAGAAGGCATCCCTGGCCAGGACGCTGGCGACGGCTACGGAAGGATAGTATGATTCACCTTTTGTCTTGAAGACAAGGGGATTTGAAATGATGTCATCCTTGACGTATTTACGATAGTTTTCTTCTTTCAGGAACTGATCGATATAGACAGGGATGGAGTTTTCAAGCTGATATTTTTTACAAAGCCCGGATTGGGCGAGATTGTGCGTCAAGGAGAGCACACGGTCGATGTTGAAACCACTCTCATGCAATCTGGAAAGCTTTTCTGCGCTGATCATGACGATGTAATTCGGAATCTTCTTTTTCAATAGGGGGGCAATCTCCTGGATGTAGTCATCGTTCATCTTCTTTGAATCGTCGATTCGCATGGATTTCAGATAGGAAATGTCTGTGTCCTGGACATAGCTTGCGCAGACGACCAGAGGACCGAAGAAGTCACCTTTTCCGACTTCATCGGATCCGATTTGACAACCGGTGTCCAACCAGGATGAGGAGATATTTCTCTTTTTTGCTTCGTCGATCGTCTTGACTTCGAAGTCATCGAAGAAATAGCGGACGAGCACCTTGACCTCTTCTTCCTCTTTTCCGGAAAAAGTGATGGAGACATCTTTCTTCTTGCTGGTATAGGCATGAATATGGATGCTCTCGTAGTCGCCTTCGAAAAAATCATATTCGTTTTTGATAGCTTTGATAAGGGGGATGTGAAGGGTCGAGGCGATGGCCAGGGCTTTGTCCTTGGTTGTTTTGATGGTGATGTAAGTCATTTGGTTATATTGTAATCCATTGAAGCCTGAAGGACAAAACAAATCACGAAAAGTAAACGGCACACGCTCTTTTGCTATGGTATAATCAAATGCCTATATCAGTATTAGAAAGAAGAAAAGATTATGGAAGAGAATTATTTGAATCATGAAGTCGACCAGGTCATCGAAATGCTGAAGGGATATTTTTCTCTTCAGGGTCTGAAAAACAGCTTTGACAGGGAAAACTATCTAGCCAAGGACGCATTTGAAGTAGAAACTTCTCATCAGTATCTTGAAGAGTTCTCCCGTTTTTTGCATGACGGACATGAGATTGCCATCCCTTCCTTATTGGATATGGACCCCATCTTTGCGGGTTTGGAGAAACAAAGCGTCCTCTCCGTGGCTGAACTTGGAAGCATCATGGACCTGCTTTCCTCCAGCGAATATATCTATGACATCCTTTATGACAAGAAAGAATATTATCATCTCAATGATGATGCCTTGGATCTCAACCCTCTGACCCAGCTGAAACGAGATCTGTCCTTCTGCATCCAGGACGATATGACCATCGCCGATCATGCTACACCTAAGCTTGCCGAACTCAGAAGTGCCATCCGTGACAGAAGAAAGCAGCTTTCCAATATCATGAACACCTATAAGAACAGGTATAACATGTACTTGGAAAGCAATTCCATCGCCCTGAAGGGTGACCAGGAGGTCCTTGCCGTCAAGACGGCAAACAAAGGATATGTCAAGGGAAGCGTCATTTCGTATTCTTCGACAGGCGAAACCGTCTTTATGGTACCTTATGAAGTCCTTGAAATACGCAATAAGCTGACCTCCCTGGTCTCAGAGGAACAAACGGAAGTCATGAAGATATTGGCGGACTTGTCCTCCAAGGCCGGAAAACAGCTGAAATATCTGAAACGGGATTATGAAATCATATCGGTCTTCGATCGGTATCTGGGCTCTCTTCGCTTCGGCAATTCCTATAACGGCTGCATTGCGACGCAAAGTGAGGATGAGCTTTCCCTGATCGGACTCTTCCACCCTCTTCTGAAGGCAAAGAAGGTGGTGTCCAATTCCATCACCCTCGGAGGGAAGGACGAACCGAAAGTCTTGTTGATCACCGGTCCCAATGCGGGTGGTAAATCCATCTTCATCAAGGCTACGGCCCTTGCCTGCATGATGGACAAACTGGGCCTTCTTGTACCATGTCTTGATTCTGCCAAGGTTCCTTTCATGGATGATGTCTTCTTTCTCGGAGGCGACAATCAATCTGTCATGGATAACCTTTCGACGTTCTCCAGCCATCTTCTTGGCATCAAGAACATCACTTTGAAAGCCAGCCCGAAATCACTTGTCATCATTGATGAAGTCGGAGAAGGAACATCTCCGAAAGATGGCGAAGCCATCGGTGTTGGATTATTGAAATTCTTTGAGAGAAAAGGATGCTTCACCATGATGACATCCCATTTTGATGGACTGAAGATTTATGCAGCAGGTGACCCTAAGTGTCTTACAGGTGCCATGGAATTCAATACGACAGGCCTCAAGCCTACCTATCGGCTTTTGCTTCATACGACGGGAAAAAGCTATGGTATTCTTCTTGCAAGGCAGATGGGACTGGATGAGAGCATCCTTGATGATGCCGTTGCCTTTCAGAAAGAAAGAAGCGACAAGGACACCGATGCCTTGATGGAAAAACTGACAGAGCAGGTTGCCCAGAACGAGAAGAAAGCCAGGGATCTTGATAATGCCAAGAAGGACCTGGAACGTCTGGCTGACAAACGACAGAAGGCCATCGACTCCCTCAATGACGAAAAGAATTCCATCAAGATGAAGGCTGAAAGCAAAATCAACAGGCTTGTCGAAGAACGCCTTGAGGAAATCAACCGCATCTGGAAGGAAAACGAGAACAAGAAAGGCGGCATGAGCTATAGCGAGGTCAGTCAGAAGAAGGGTGAACTCAAGAAGATTGCCGAAAGCGGTCCGGTCGGTTCCCAGACAAGCCCGAAGAAGGAGATGCTGAAAGAAATCAAGCTTGGCGAAATCCTCGAGGATGAGGACCATCGCAAAGGTAAGGTCGTCGAGGTCAAAAAGAATGAAGTCCTGTTGGATATGGACGGCCTTCGCATCCGAAGGAAAATCGATGGCCTAAAAAGGGCCAGACTCACGGCAAGCGATGTCAAAGCGAAGAAGGAACATACGGCAGGCATCGATTCTGCCATCCTCAATGTCGGCCCAAGCCAGGGACTTGAACTAAACATCATCGGCCAGCATGTCGATGAAGCCATGAGAAACGTCGTCTCCTTCTTGGACTCCAGCAGGATCAGAAAGTTCAGCTATGTCCGCATCATTCACGGTACAGGTACTTTTGCCTTGAAGAATGCCGTCTGGAAGTACCTTCAGAATCATAAGGATTTTGTCAAGGATTATCGCCTCGGCGGGGAGGGAGAAGGTGGGCTTGGTGCAACCATCGTCCATCTGAAATGATATGTCCTATCTGGATTATCCTGTCCTGAAGCAGAAAATCAGCCTTCTTCCGGATGTCCCCGGATCCTATCAGATGAAGGATGCCAGTGGTACCATCATCTACGTCGGAAAGGCCAAATCGCTTCTTAAGCGGGTAAAGCAGTATTTTACCAGGCCTCAGGTCGGCAAAGTCTTTCGTATGGTTCAGGAAATCCGCGACTTCGACATCATCGAGACAAACAGCGAAAAGGAAGCCCTGCTTCTTGAAATCTCCTTGATACATAAATACTATCCGAAGTACAACATCATGTTGATGGATGACAGGATGTATCCGTATATCGCTTTGAAGAAGAAGGGAGATCCTTATCTGAAGATAGCAAGAAGCGACAAGGAGAAAGGCTATTATTATTTCGGCCCATTCCCCAACAGCTCCAATGCCTATAAGATGATTGACCTTCTCAACAAGATCTATCCCCTCAGGAAATGTAAGAACATTCCAAGCAAACCATGCCTGTATTATCATCTCGGCCAGTGCCTTGCGCCATGCATGAAGAAGGTCGAGGAGAAAGACTATAAGGAGATGGTAAATGACATCACCAGGTTCTTCAGCGGCGATGTCGCAAGCCTTACTTCCTCCTTGAAGGAAAAGATGAAGGCGGCAAGCGAAAAGCTGGAATTTGAGAAGGCTCAGGAATATAAGGAACTCATTTCGGCTGTCAATCAGACGACGTCCGGACAGAAGATCATCTTTCAGGACCATATCAGCAGGGATATCGTCGGATATTCCATCCGCGAGGGATATCTATGTGTCGTCTTTCTCTTATATAGAAAAGGTGTTTTGCTTGGAAAAAATTGCTATGTCGAAGAATTGGAGGACGATATCAATGAAGAATTGGAAGAAATCATCCTTCAGTTCTATGAAAAACATGATGACAAGCCAAAGGAGCTGATCGTCCCGACGATGGAGGTGGCTTTTGTCTTACAGGAGTCTTTGGGCATCAAGGTGCTATCCCCTTCCAGGGGAAAGAAGAAGGATATGCTTCTGATGGCTTTGGAGAATTCCAAGCAGATGCTCGACCAGCATTTCCAGACGGCAAGGCTTGAAGATGACGTGCTCCAGCTGTTGGAAGAACTCAAGAGCAAACTAGGGCTTAGGAAGACGCCTCTTGACATCGAACTCTATGACAACTCCCACACCCAAGGCTATGAACCCGTCGGTGCCATGGTCAAATACATCAATGGCGAGAAAGCTCCCCAGCAATACCGTAAGTATAAGATCACCCAGCCTAACCCGCAGGATGACCTTGCTTCCATGAGGGAAGTGCTCACTAGGAGGTTTACCAGGCTCAAGGAAGAAAAGGCCAAAATGCCTGATCTCATCATCCTGGATGGCGGTTATACCCAGTGTGAGGTCGGCCTTGAAGTCAAGGAGGCTGTCGGAGTCGACATTCCTCTTGCCGGCCTTCAGAAGAATGACAGGCATGAGACGGACACTCTGATCAATGCCGACACCGGCGAGGAGATTCCTCTTCAGCGCAATTCCCCTTTGTTCTTCCTTCTGATGCGCATGCAGGATGAGATCCATCGCTTTGCCATCACCTATCATAGAGGAAAAAGGGGCAAGGCCCTTTATAAGACCATCTATGATGACATTCCCGGTATCGGCGAAAAAAGAAGGAACAAGCTTCTCGAACTTTATCCCAGCATGGAATCCTTGGAGGATATCACCTTGCAGGAACTCTCCCAGGTCGTTCCCGGCCTGGCTGCACAGGAGATTCTGAAGAAGAGAGATGAGTATCTTAAGGAAAAGAAGGGATCGAAAGAACAGAACAGGAGCTTCACACATGACAAACCAGTTGAATAAGAAGAATTTCATTCCGAGCATCTGCATGCTTGTCTTTTCTATTGCCCTTCTCCTTCTCATGCTGGCCGGGCATAGCCAATATGCCCTTTTGAATGACATGACGTTTCTTCAGAAGCAGGATAGCATCAACATCCGTGTCGTTCTTCCAGGGGTGATGAGTATATTTGTCATCGTCTTCCTGAGTCTGAATGCGCTCCTTTCCTTGCTCAGCCTTTTTATGTCAAGCCTTTATAACTTCCATTTCATCAACAAGATTCTCCGCATATCCGGCATCGTCCTTCTTCTTCTTGAAAGCATTTATTTCTTTGTCGGACTTCAGGGTATCATGGATGATGGAAGAAGGGTGATCGAAGAGGGCAATATCGTGACGTATGTCTTCTTTGTCCTATTTGAAGCTGCTTTTCTCTTCTGCTCCTATCGCTATGTCGAGACTCCTTTCAAGAAGGTACTTAAGGAATGTAAGAATATTTCTGTCTCAGAATCTTCGGCTGTGATGAAAAGTGAAGGAAAGCCCGTCGAAAGCAAGGAAGAACTTCAAAAGACCATTCTATCTATGTTGCAGAAGGGCAAGCTGACGGCCGAGGAGGCAGACAGGCTTCTTAAAGAACTTCACGATGACAACAAAAAACCTTGAAAACGTCCAAAGCTTCAACTATAATTGATAAGCCATGTGAAACATGGGCGTTCGGGACGTAGCGCAGCTTGGTAGCGCACTTCCTTGGGGTGGAAGGGGTCATGGGTTCAAATCCCATCGTTCCGACCATTTGGTTGGAAAACAGGACTGGCTTGAATGCCGGTCTTTTTTTCATTCCAAAAATAGATGCATCAACATCCGTTCCATGTGATATATAAAAGATTGTCAATGATTGGAATTGACTGGATTATAAAGATTTCTTGAAGCTGCTTTCGATGAGTTATTGGAATTCCTTTGACGCTCGGATTTGACGTCAAACCATCGACATCGTCTCAATTGCTGATCTTCAGGTAGGATTCGAGATTCAATCTGATCTTGCTTAGGGTATTGACAAAAACCTTGGCCTCTTCATCAGAGATGCCTTTTCTAGCTTCGCTCAAGGCAAGGTGCCCGTCTTTACGGATTTCTTCGGCGAGTGTCTTTCCTTCTTCCGTAAGCATGATTTTCTCTTTGTATCCGTTGTTGAAAATGACAAGATCTTCATTCTTCAGAAGGTGGCATGCCTTGGAAATGGCAGCCTTGTCTTCCTTGGAGAGCTTGACAAGCTCGGCATTGGTCAATGGTCCTTTCAGATAAAGGAAGAAGAGAATCATCGTGTGAATCTGTTTGAGTCCCTTTTCCTTCAGGGCATTGTTCTTCACCAGGAAGACCAACTTGGAAATCTGTCTGATTTCGATGAGAAAATTCTCCAGTCTGACATCCTCGTTCATATCATTCGTCTTCCTTGAAGAAGGATACGGCGACGGCACCGTTTCCGACGTGTGTCCCGATGGTGGCTCCGATGGAGTAGATGGGCAGGTTCTTGTCTTGATAGAGTTCTTTGTTTGTTTCGAGATATTTGTTTAGAAGGCTCTTGTCACATCCGCTGTAGGCAACCGCATACGGCAAGGAAAAATCAATCTTTGTTCCTTTGTTGAGAAGCTGTGTGAGAAGGTTATGTGCATTCTTGTAACCCCTGGCCTTGCCGATGAGCCTGACTTCTCCTTCTTTGACGGCGACGACGGGCTTGATGGATAGCATCGAACCGAAGAAGGCAGCAGCCTTGCTGATTCTTCCTCCGCGTTCGAGGTACTCCAAAGTATCTACGGCTGCCATGATGACAAGATCCTTTTTCTTTTGGTCAAGGTGTTCTTTGATTTCGTCCAGTTTCTTTCCTTCCTGGATGTCTTTCAAAGCAAGGAAGACCAGGTTTCTCTGGGCGATGCAGACGTTGTCGGAATCGACGACGCAGACTTTATCGGAAAAGCTTTGGGCAGCGATGTGGGCGGATTGATACGTTCCGGAGAGCTTTGCTCCCAGGGTTATGCAAAGGACTTCATTGCCTTTGTCGATTTCTTCTTGGAACGCATTCTCAAAGACAGATGGATTGATCTGGGCTGTCTTTGGGAATTCCTTGTCAACGGTAAGTCTTTTATAAAAATCGTCGTGGCTGATGCTGACTCCGTCCAGATAGTCTTTGCCATCAAAGATGATGGTGATGGGAAGGACTCTGATGTTCAGGTTCTTTGCTTCTTCCTGAGAGATGTCGCTTGCTGAATCGGTGATGATGGATATCATGGTTATTCTCCTATTTGTTGATTTGTCAACAAAATTATAATATGATTTGTTGATTTGTCAACAATTATATGAGCTTTGTATCTGGATGACTCAGGAAATGTGTTCTTCTGAAATGAAATCTGCATGATTGTCTGGTTTCTTTTTCGATGTCAGATTGAATTCAAAAGACCTTCCGTGATGGATGAATGGACATCATGATATTGAATTGGCAAATATTCCTTCTTTGGAGCTTTACAAACCGAATGGCTAGAAACTACAATATAATCAATATGAACAACAATGATTATGTTATCTATTCCATCGAAGACGATCCGGATATCGGAAACATCATCTGCTTGGCTTTGCGTGGGCAGGGTTTTACGGTAGAGAGCTTTGCTACCGGGGAGGATTTCCTTTGCCGATTCGAGGAAAGAAAGCCGAATATGGTCCTTCTTGATATGATGCTTCCCGGCATCCAGGGAAGGGACATCCTCCGAAAGATCCGTGAAGATCAGAACAATCGGGATGTCATCGTCATCATCGTTTCGGCAAAGTCCTTGGTTTCGGATAAGATCGATGCTCTCAATTTGGGTGGAGATGACTACATATCCAAACCATTTGACATCAACGAGTTCATCTCTAGAATCAATGCCCATTATCGAAGGCATATCCAGAGCAAGGCGGACAGCGGTGATGTCTTGCATCTTGGTATCTATGCCATCGATTTTGCCAATCGTACGGTGAAGGTCAACGACAAGCTTGTCGAGTTGACCAAGAGCGAATATGAGGTCTGCGAGATTCTCTTCCGAAATCATGGGAAGACAGTCTACAAGCAGGAAATCTCCGATGCTCTTTATGGAGAGACTTCCGACAGCGAAAAGCTCCGTAAGCAGTTCCGTGTCATCGACATGTATGTGAAGTCCTTGAGGCAGAAGCTTCAGGATTACGACAAGGAATTCATCCGCACGGTGTTCGGAACTGGATACCTCATCCATGAATAAAAAGAAAGTACTGCTGAGAAACCTGTTGCTGTGCTTTCTTTTTTTGGTCGTCTATATCAGCATCTGCCTGACTTTTTTCCTCCTTGCCAAAGAAGGAGAACGGAAAAGCGTTTCTGCCATTGCCAATAACATCGCTGAAAGACTTAAGGATGGTTCAACCATTGATGAGTTCTTCTCTGCTTTTCATGATTCCAAGGAAATCCACCTTTCTCTTTATGATGGTGGGAAGTCGGCTCCGGATATGGATAACCTGGGCTTTTTTGAAGAAAACCCGGATTATCTTGTGGAAGTCCATCATCAGAGTAGCTTCATCGGCTATGAAAGATGGCTTGGCAGTGAAGCTTGCATCGTCTATGTGAATCTGGATGGTTCATCCTATTTGCGTGTGGCAAAGAGTGTCGGTACAATCTATGGGGTATCCAAGGGAATGTTGCTATATGGTTCCCTATCTTTCCTTGTTGCTGCCATCGTCATCTATGTTCTTCTATATCTTGATTTCAAGAAATCGTTGAAGCCTCTGAAGCTTCAGGTATCCAAGCTTCAGGACATCACCCAGAAGAACAGGACCATCGAATATGAGGATGACCTCAATTACCTTACGGCCATCATCAGGGAGAGCAGGCATCAGCTCAGGAAGGAACTGGAAATCAACCGGATTTCCGATCAGAAGATAAACTTCATCATGGATTCCTTTTCCGAAGGCCTTGTCGTCATCGATTCCAATTACAAGGTTGTCTTGATCAACAAGAAGGCCTTAAGCATATTCGACCACGACAAGGAAGACGTACAGAACAGATATCTTGAGAATCTTTCTGCACCTCATACGTTGGAAGTCAATTTCTCCATGGTCATCCATACCAATGTTTCCATCTCGTTTGTTGAAAAAATCCAGGGAAGAGTCTATCACTGCGACATCAACCCCATCGACTATTCCTGGACGAGAGGAACGACCAACGAAAAGAATGGCGCATCCCTGATTCTTATCGACATCACCGATGAATACAACTCCACCGAGATGAAGAAGGAATTCTTTGCCAATGCAAGCCATGAACTCAAATCTCCCTTGACTTCGATTCTTGGATATCTTCAATTGATCCAGAATGGTACCATCACGGATACGTCCTTTGCCATCGGCAAATGCGTTTTTGACTGCAAGAGAATGACAAAAATCATTTCCGACATGCTCACCATCGCTGCCATCGAGAAGGAATCGCTGCGTCCGATCGAGGAAATCGATGTCTCCAAGGCCATCGATACCATTCTTTCTTCCCTGCTTCCCCAGTGTAAGGAAAAGAACATTCAGATCGAGACGGACTATGAACCATTGATCATCAAGATGAATGCCGAGGATTTTGACAGGATTGCCAGGAACCTTCTTGACAATGCCGTCAAGTACAATAGGCAGAACGGGAAAATCCACGTATCCGTAAAGAAGGAAGAACGTCTTTTGGTGGTTGCCGATACCGGTATCGGTATCAGCAAGGAGAATCAGCCCCGTGTCTTCGAACGTTTTTTCCGTGTCGATAAGGCAAGAAGCCGGAAGAACGGCGATACCGGCCTCGGACTTGCCATCGTCAAGCATATCTGCAACTACTATGACTGCTCCATCACGCTCGAATCGGAACTTGATGTAGGTTCTACCTTCATTGTGCATTTCCCGAAGTAAGGGCTATCTATTTGCCGAAGGATAGTTTTTTATAAAAGAAGAATATGACATATTTTGTCATGGATTTCGTGACAAAACCATATAAGCGTCCAAATTGTCAAAGAAATTGTAAATATTTGTTAATATTTTGTTGACTTGTAAGCGATACCAAATTAAACTTGTAGTCAAGAGAATCGTAATGATCTCTGAGAATCCATAAGGAGGATTTCACAATTATGATGAAGAAGTTCAATTTGGCCGCCTTGGTTGCCGTCTCCGTGCTGGGACTTGTCGGTTGCAACGGAGGCACCAGCAGCACTTCCACGAAGTCTCAGGCCACTGAGAAGGTTGCCGCTGCCGTCAAGGATGCCATGACTCTTGACCGTGACGCCTTGATGAAGAAGGCTGCCGAAGAGCTTGGAACAAACAAGCTTAAGATCCTTGCCGTCACTTCCCGTGGTGGAAAACCTGCTGCCTTGAAGAAGTTCCATGACGAACTTGCCAAATATGGTACCGTCAATGACAACCCTGTCGAGTATAGCTCTTCCGTCGACGGAAAAATCTATACGGTTCTTTCCGGTGAAATCGAATCCGGTACGACCGATGGTGTCCAGGGAGCCATTCTCCAGGATGGTTATCAGCTTCAGAAGAAGTTCATCGACACCGGCTACTTCACCAACTATATCCCTAAGGAATGGAAGGCTGACTCTACCACCCAGGATAGCGATAGCGATCCGTTCACCCTTCAGTTCAACTTCAAGACCTTCATGTATAACAACAAGGGACTTCCGGATATGAAGATTGACAATATCTGGGATGTCACTGCCGACAAGTACAAAGGCAAGCTCTACACCATGGATCCTGCCAACGAAAACGTCAACATGGACTGGCTCATCCAGCTCACCGATGACAAGTGGAACAACGTCATCAAGGAAGCCTATGAAGACAGCACCAATGACAACAAGATGGATCTTACGAAATTCGAAACCTATGGCGAAAAGAAATATGCCTATGCATGGATTGCCGGATTCTTGAAAAATGCTTCCTTCTTCGGCGATGATGGAAAGGCCGTCGATGCCCTGGCCAAGACTCCTGGCAGTGTCGGATGGATCGTCTATTCCAAGATTCAGAACGTCAAGGAGACTGCTGATACTTCCAAGAAAAACATCGTCATTGCAGCTTTAGGAAATGAACACAGTGATGGAACCAATCCTGGAGCCAGCAAAATCAAAGGCTTCGGTGGATTCATGTACAAGCATTACATGTCCATCATGCCCAATGCCACCTATCCTTATGCTACCTGTGCCTTCTTCAATATTCTTTCCACGACCAAGGAAGGATATTCTGCCTGGGCTACCGATGTCGGTGACTATCCGACCATGACCACCATCAATACAGACAGAACCATGAATGGTCACGGAACGCTTGCTACCGAAGCCGATGAGGATGGCGTCTTCAAATTCACTCAGAACAAGACAGAAGCAAATGTCTTCCCTTGCCTCAACGATCCTTCCTCCATCTGGTGGAATGATTCTTCCAAGGGCAATGCCGTCATCGAGACTCCCAGCTTCATCGCTACGTACTACAACCGCGTTGCCGGCTTCATCCAAACTCAGATTTCCAACAAGAAGTAATCAGCGTCTCTAAGGGCAGGAGAGAGTGCTCTCTCCTGTCCTTTCTTTATTAAAGGAGTATATGTATCCATGAATCCAATCAATGGTACTTCAGATCCTCAGAATGATACTTCCTTTCTAGCCTCAAATGAGGGGTTCAAAGGTAAGTTCAAAAGAGGTTTCAATTTGACGAGGACATATTTCAGGGATCCTTCCAACTCGATTCTGATTGTCTTCTTCATCATTCTTCTCATCCTCAATGTCGTTCCGATTGCTTCCGTCTTCAAGGATGCCTTCATGGTCCATCAGATGGAATACGTTCCCGGCCCTGGCATCTATGCGGACAGCGGACTTCCGGCAGGAACCTTTACCGGATATCACTGGTATGAAGTCTTTGCCGGTCCTCTCTCTACAGGTTTCTTCTGGAAGCCTTTGGGAAGGTCGCTGTTGATTTCTGTCTGTTCCTGTGCCTTTGCCATCATCTTCGGTGGCCTTGCAGCGTTCCTCATCTGCAGGACGAACATGCCGTTCAAGAAATTCATCTCCTCCGTCTTCATCTTCCCTTACATCATGCCACAGTGGACAATCGCTCTCTTCTGGAAGAACTTCTTCAACTCGACGAATTGCGAGTTCAGTTCCTACATGGGTGAGCTTCAGGCTCTCACTGGTATTGCCATGCCACAATGGTTCGTCTATGGCCCCTTCTCCATATCCCTCGTCTTAGGTCTCCATTATGCGCCGTTTGCCTACATTCTTATCGGCGGTGTGTTAAGGAATATGGATGCCAACCTTGAAGAGGCTGCCACCATATTGAACATCCCGAAATGGAAGAGCTTCTTCCGTGTCACCATTCCGATTCTCAAACCTGCCCTTCTTTCCACCATCCTTCTTGTCTTCACTGCAGCTATGTCATCCTATCCGGTCGCCGTCACATTGGGTAACCCGGTCAACTATTATGTCCTGGCCGTCCAGATGAAGAAGATGATCGACGGAAGCTCCGGAGCCATGGTCGGTATGGGAAGTATCGTCAGCATCGTTTTGATCGTCATCGGTGTCGCCATCCTTCTCGTCAACCAGTTTGCTACCTCCGGAAGAAAGCAGTATACCACCGTCTCCGGAAAATCCGGCCAGTCTAGCAAGATCAACCTCGGCAAGGTCGGAAAATGGGTCATCGGTTCTCTCTTTGTCTTCGTCACCGTCTTCTTCTGCATAGGACCTATGATCTCGTTCCTCTTTGAATCCATGCTTCCGAATTCCGGCGACTATTCCAATGGTCTGACCCTGTATTATTGGACGACGGAGAATGTCATACGAAACAACTATCATGGTGTCTTCCACGAGCCACAGCTATGGAACGCCTTGAAGGGAAGTGTCATCTTATCTATCTCCTGTGCATTGCTTGCCGGTACATGCGGCCTTCTTATCGGCTATGCTGTATCCAAGAAGAGAAAATCCAAGCTTGCCCAGATGGTCAACGGCATGGCCTTCTTCCCCTATCTGCTTCCAAGCGTTTCTCTTTCTGCCATCTTCTTCCTTCTTTCCATCTCTCTAGGCTGGCCGTATAAGTTCCCGATGATGGTCTGCATCGTCTTAGGTACGCTCAAATACATTCCGTTTGCCAGCCGTTCCAGCTTGAACGCCATGATGCAGCTCTCTGGAGAAATCGAAGAGTCTGCCGTCATCCAGAACGTTCCGTGGTGGAAGAGAATGGTTCGCATCGTCTTCCCGATTCAGAAGTCGGCCTTCCTCTCTGGCTATCTTCTTCCGTTCATCTCCTGTATGCGTGAACTCAACCTCTTCGTCTTCTTAGGTACGGATACGATGATCCTTACGAAGTTCATGTACTTGCTTGAAGATACCGGTATCTCCGCCTTGGAGAATGCTGCGAACTTCATCCTTGTCGTCATCATCCTTGTCGTCAATTGGTTGGTCAACCTTCTTACCGGTGCGAGCATCGATAAGGGTATCGGAGGTAAATAATCATGCCTGAAATTGTTTTGAAGAATGTCACCAAGCGGTGGGGAGACTTCTATGCCGTCGAGAATATGAACATCACGTTGGAGGACAGATCCTTCATCACCCTTCTTGGCCCCAGCGGATGCGGAAAGACCACGACATTGCGTATGATCGCCGGTCTTGAGACACCTACCAGCGGTAAGATAACCATCAATGGAGAGACCGTCTTTGATTCGGATGCCGGTATCAATGTTCCGGCAAACAAGAGACATGTCGGCTTCCTGTTCCAGAACTATGCCCTTTGGCCTCATATGACCGTCTACAAGAACATCCAGTTCGGTCTTGCCAACGTCGATCAGGAGATGCCTGTCGTCGCAAGCGAATATCAGCGTCTTGAGAAGATGGCCAAGGTCGTCCTTGAAGAAGAGAAAATCAAGGAATGCATCACCATGGCCTTGGACAAGAACGGCAAAGTCGAAGAGAAGAAGGCTCTTCTCAATCTTGTCGACAATTTCGAAATCAGTATGTATTCTGCCAAGGAGGTCTTCGCCCTCTTTGACAAGAGCGGCGTCCTCACGGGAGACCTTTCTGCTCTTGGTGAGACCTATAAGAAGAAACAGGAAGAAGTCCTGCAGCAGTATGAAAGCAATGGCTTTGAGGTCAATGACAAGTATCAGCTGACCAAGGATGGAGAAGTCTATTCCAAGAAGAGAAAACTCGACAAGGAAGAGATTGACCTTGCCATCAGAAGAGTCGCCAGGATCGTCAAGATCGGTGAATTCATGGACCGTTATCCCAATGAACTCTCCGGCGGTCAGCAACAGCGTGTTGCCATCGCAAGGACCTTGGCTCCTGGACCGAAGGTTCTCTTCATGGACGAGCCTTTGAGCAACTTGGATGCCAAGCTGAGACTTGAGATGCGTTCCGAATTGAAACGTCTTCACCATGATACCGGAGCGACCTTCATCTACGTCACCCACGATCAGCTCGAAGCTATGACGCTTGCCACCAAGATCTGCCTCATTGAAAATGGTGTCGTCCAGCAGTATGACGTACCTTTGGATGTCTATAAGAGACCAAACAACCTCTTTGTTGCCGACTTTGTCGGAAATCCGGCCATCAACCTCATCGAGGCCAAGGGAAGCCAGGATCAAGACGGCATCCATCTCTCCTTGTTCAACAGCCAGGTAAAGGCGACCTTTGTTCCGAACACCTATGTCGATCTGAAGCAGTTCCATAAGGAAACGGCTTTGGAGGCTGAAAAGAAGAAGGAAGCCTATCAGGAGAAGATCAAGGATAAATCCTACGTCGTCAAGGGAAATGCCGACAAGGCCTTCAACTTCAAGATTCCGACCATCAACGGAACCTTGGAATCCAAGGACGAGAAGGAGATCACCGATGAGGATTATGTCATCGGTATCCGTCCTGAATTCCTTCACATCGAAGATGATGGAAAGCTTGAGACGGAAGTCTATTCGGCCATGCCTTCCGGTATGGAGACGACCGTCAAGCTGAGAGTCGGTGAGTTCATCATCACCTCCGTCGTCTTCGGCGGTGTCGACTACAAGGTCAATGCCAAGGCCAACGTCAACATCATCGGCAAGGAGATTCTTCTCTTTGACCGCAAGTCCCAGAAACTGATCGCCTCCGGCGTTCTTCATCTAGACTGAATCTATGGGTAGCAGCGGATACGCTGCTACCCATATTTCGCCTTGAAAGTAAACTTTGTCGGTGCTATCTTCATAGGCATAAAGAATCGAGGAATGAACATGAATCCAAAACGTGTGCCGCTTCTTCTTTCTCCGGAAGGAAAAGACTATATCTGGGGAGGAGAGAGGCTGAAAGAGGAATACCATAAGAACATCAATCTGACTCCTCTGGCCGAGACATGGGAGTGCTCCACTCATCCTGATGGTCTTTCTAAGATCAAGGGTGGAGAGTTTGACTCCATGACGCTTGCTGATGTGCTTGAAAAGAATCCTTCCTTCCTGGGAGAAAAGGTGTCCCTATACCTGGGACAGCTTCCAATCCTCATCAAGTACATCGATGCCAAGAGCAATCTTTCCGTCCAGGTCCATCCCAGTGACGAATACGCCTTTGAAAAAGAAGGTGGTCAGAGAGGAAAGAGCGAGATGTGGTATGTCCTATCCTGTCTTCCCGGCTCCAAGCTTGTCTATGGCCTGAAGGAGACGATGAGCAAGGATGAGATGAGAAAGGCTTTGAAAGAGAATACTCTTGAAGAACATCTCAACTATGTCGATATCCATAAAGGGGATGTCTTCTATATCCCCAGCGGCACCATCCATGCCATCGGCAAGGGTGCCTTGATTGCTGAAATCCAGGAATCCAGCAACCTCACCTATCGTCTATATGACTATGGAAGGCTTGGCAAAGACGGAAAGCCAAGGCAGCTTCATATCGAGAAGTCTCTTGATGTCGCTTCCTTGTCTCCCATCAAAGAAGCAAAGAAGGAATATCCGACAGAGAAACATGATTTCTATACCTCGAGGGTTTTGGTTTCCTGCAGGTATTTCGATACCATCCATGTTTCTTTTGACACGAAGGAGGATGGTTTCATTTCCTATTCCTCCAAAAAGGATTCCTTTGAGGTTCTTATGATGATCGAGGGAAGCGGAAGTCTCACCTATGACGGAAAGGAAGTTTTCTTTAAGAAGGGGGACACCTTCTTTGTTCCAAGCGAAAGCGAAGAAATTTCTCTTCGTGGAAAAGGTGAACTTCTGCGTGTTCATTGCTAGAAAGCCGTTTTTGTGCATTGCCAGGATTTCTTGACACAGGATCTCCGTGATAGAATATATCCGGTTCAATAAAGGACAAACTATGAGAAACATCAAAGAATTGTATGATTTATGGGTTGAAAAAGCTGTCGAAGACATCGATCTTAGAAAAGAGCTTTCAACGATGAACGAGGAAGAGAAGGAAGATGCCTTCTATCGTGACCTTGCCTTCGGTACCGGTGGACTTAGAGGTACCATCCAAGCCGGCACCAACAGGATGAACATCTACACCGTCAGGAAGGCCAGCCAGGGTCTTGCCAACTATATCCTTGCCCATTTCCCTGAAAGCGAAAGAAGTATCGCCGTAAGCAGGGATTCCCGTCTGAAGAGCGACCTCTTCAGCAAGGAAGCCAGCAAGGTCTTTGCCGCCAACGGCATCCGTGTCTACATCTATCCGGACATCTCTCCGGTTCCCACCCTTTCCTTTGCCACGAGATATCTTCACTGTGCGGCCGGTGTCATGATTACGGCCAGCCACAACCCTTCCAAATACAACGGATACAAGGTATATGGCAAGGATGGCTGCCAGATTACCACCGAGGCAGCCGATGAAATCCTATCCCAGATTGAAGCCTTGGATATCTTCGATGATGTCAAGGTCATGTCCTGGGATGAAGGATTCGAGAAGAATCTGATTTCCTATATTTCGCCGAAGGTCCTGACGTCCTTCATCAGCGAAGTGAAGAGCCAGTCTCTTCTTGGAGACGAGAAGATAGACAAGGATGTCGCCATCGTCTATTCTCCTCTCAATGGCACCGGTCTTGTTCCGGTCACAAGAACCCTCTCCGAGATGAGCTTTACCAATGTCACCGTCGTCAAGGAACAGCAGTTCCCCAATGGCTATTTCCCGACCTGCCCATATCCGAATCCGGAAATCAAGGAAGCCATGGCTTTGGGTATGGAATATGCAAAGAAGACGGATGCAGACCTTCTCCTTGCCACTGACCCGGATTGCGACAGAGTCGGTATCGCCGTCAAGAACAAGGATGGAGAATATCAGCTTCTTACCGGAAATGAGACAGGCATGCTTCTTTTTGACTACATCTGTTCCAGAAGGATTGCTCTTAACAAGATGCCTGAAAATCCTGTCATGGTCAAGACCATCGTCACCATCGACATGGCTAAAAGGATTGCCGACCACTATGGCGTCAAGACCATCGATGTCCTGACGGGCTTCAAATTCATCGGAGAACAGATCGGCCTTCTTGAAAAGGAAGGGCATCCGGAACGTTATATCTTTGGCTTCGAGGAGTCCTATGGATGTCTGACAGGAACCTATGTCAGAGACAAGGATGCTGTCGATGGTGCTTATATGATCTGCGAGATGTTTGCCTACTATAAGAGCAAGGGCATATCCCTTCTTGAGAAGCTTGACGAGCTTTATAAGATTTATGGATATACATTGAACACCCTGTATTCCTTTGAGTTCGACGGACTTGCCGGATTTGACAAGATGCAGGAAATCATGGCTTCTTTCCGTAAGGGTATTCTCACCATCGGCGGAAAGAAGGTCGAGAAGGTTCTCGACTATGCCAATGGTCTTGCCGGACTTCCGAAGAGTGATGTCTTGAAGTTCCTTCTTGAAGGCAATGCATCCGTCGTCGTCCGCCCCAGCGGAACGGAACCTAAGCTCAAGACCTATATCTCTGTTTCTGCCTCCAACCTTGAACTGGCACATGCCGAAGAGAAGAAAATCCATCAGGAACTGATTGGCTTCTTCAAGTGAGGTCAAAGCATCCCTTTCATCTGCTGCATACAAAAAAGACTTCAAGACTGAAGTCACTTCCATATCATAGTCTTAATCTTTCTTATTGTGAGATGAAAAAAAAGGAAACCGTTCATTTTAGGGACGGTAAAAGCCAAGTCGTAATCCTGATGTAAAATGTTTTTCTTTTTTAACTGAAGGAAACTTGGTGAATGATGTCTTCTATCTTATTATCATCAAATAAGGCATACTGATATGTGTTTTCAGAGATGTCGGGATTCTTGATGTAGGCGGAAAGGAAGAGAGATTTGAAACCTCTATATACATCCTCTGTATTTGAAAAATCAGTGCTTTCATTCAGGAGATCGATGGATTCCTTTGCTGTCTTTTCATAGCGGGGAAGCAATATGCCATCTTTTGCCAGCTCCACTCTTTTTGTCGTGATATAACCTCTGTTTCCTAGTCCGATGAATGGACAGAAACAATAGTTCATCTCTTCAAAACTTCTCGGATATGCTTCCAATCTCTTCCCTTGGTAGGACAAAAGGGAATCGATGAGTAGGAAATGACATCATTTCCAGGAACGAATAATTCGTATTCCAAAGGATAGTTGAAGATGGAATTGTTTTCATCTTCGATTTTGTCAAATGAACTTTCGGACCATGGCACCTGGTTTGCAGAAGAAGGGGTTGCACATGAATTCAGATTCATGAGGAAGGCTAGACTCAGAATCAATGTGGTATGCTTCTTCATCATTTTGTCTACTTGCTGTTTTCCTAAATATATCGATTGGAATAAAAGAATGTCAAAAACGGCCTCTCCGCTTGGAGAGGCCTTTATAGGATGACTGATTACTTGGTGTAGTAGATGCTAAGAGTCGGATAGGAGACAAACCAACTGGAATTCTCTTGCTTTTCCAGGACCAAGGTCAGGTAGGAATCGTGGACGCTATCATAGGCAGAGGCACGGAAGGACTTGCCAGAGGTGTAGTCGAACATCGTGTCCCAGGTAAGCTTGGTGTCTGCAACGACGGCATTCTCCATCAAAGCGAAGAGTGAATCGTCCCAGACTTTTCCAGTGAGCTGCAAAGTCCAGCTGTCATATTCGCTAGGAGTGCTATAGGTGACGTCATCCGTACCGAGATAGAAATACGGAATGATGTTTCCGTCAAGGCTCTCCTTCATGGCTGACTGGATGCCATCGGACCAGGAAGTAGCACTGGACGGATTGAATTCTGTCTTTTTGATGATTACCCTGTGGTTGCTACCACCATCGAATTTTATGGAAAGGTCAGCTTTTCCGGCTACCGGCTTGGAATGAGCTTCCAAAGAGAAGTAGTAGTCGCGTGAATCCGTGAGATCCATAGGAATGAGAGTGCAGTCCCATCCAGCAGCCTTAAGGACATTGTATGCATTCAAGGTATAGAGACTGTTCCAGGATGTGTTCTGAAGGTAGACAAAATTATTGCCGCTAACTGTGTCCTTGTCGATGCTCAATGTACTGTCAGCGCCAAGATAGAAGAATGGAAGACGGCTGGCATCTTCTCCAAGATAGGAGTTGAGCTGAAGTGTGATGTTATTTTTGTAAGAAGATACATCCGTTGGAATAGTGATGGCTGCATCATGGTAAGCTGTTATCTTTGCCATGGAAGTCCCATAATAACTGTCAACTTCATTAGTCAGCTTGAAGCGGACATAACTTCCATCAGAGAGTTTCTTATAAGCGCCGAGGGCCTTTCCTTTGGTGGTGATTTCCCAGCCTGTGTCGGCGTTTAAGACTGCTTTGGCATTGCTGATCATACGATCATCCCAGGATTCACTGGAGATGGTAAGGTATTTGATGCTTCCATCATAGCTTGAACCGGTGTCAGAAGAAATTTCACCAGAACCTAAATATATGAAGGGAAGAGTATAATCGCCACCGAAGAAACTCTTCATGGTAGTCGTGGTTTCATCATCCCATTTTGCTTTATCACCGGTAGGAACATCAAACGGGACAACCTTCTTGAGAGTAAGAACGGCATCACCATATTGGCTTTCCAAAGTGACAGTGATCTTGGCACCGGATTCAAGTGTGCAGGTAGCAACGAGCTTACTTCCGGTGACAGTGACGGTGAACTTCGGACTCTCGCTGCTTTCAAGGGATGTCTTGGCATAGTCGATGAGCTGATCGTTCCAGGCACCACCTTCTAGAGTCAGTTTTGTATCATTGCCAGAGCAGGAAGGAGCATCCTTGTTCAGGTAGACATACGGCATTTCATATTGCCAGTCAAAGAATCCCATCAAAGTCATCTGAGTGTCGTAATCCCAGGACTCACCTTGCTCGGGCAGCTTGAACTCTTTAGCAACCTTAGCCTTCAGGTAGGTGTACTTTCCATCGGGTTTCTGCAGGGTTACGGTGACGGTGTTTCCCTCAATTGTCTGTACGGCCGTGAAGATTCTTCCGGTCTTGTCGAAGGTGACGGTCGTCGTCCATTTGCCATCGGCCTTGAAGGCAGCGATGGCAGAGGTGATCATGGCTTCGTTGTAGACGTCGCCTCTGAGGCTGAATTCCTCGCCATCCCATCCTTCGGTCAAGGCTGTGTTTCCAAGATAGACAAAGGGTAATTCGACACCGAGATTGGCTGTCATATCATCTGTGATGGTTTTGGAATACTTTGCATTGTCGCCGGTAGGGGCAGTCAAAGCAGCATAGGAACGGGCGATGAAGGCTGCTCTTCCATCATAAGGGGCACCGAAATAGACGAAGATGGTTTCACCATCATCGAATTCCTTGGTTGCACCAAAGGAGTTGGTTCCTTCGATGATGTTCCACTGGTCTTTTTCAAAGGCGGCCTTGGCATTGGTGAACATCTCGGCTTTGAAGGCGTTACCGGTGATGGTAAAGGAATTATCTTCGCTGTCAAGACGGGTGGTGACACTCTTTGTTCCAAGATAGACAAAAGGCAGGTTGTGACCAAGGGCATTGGTCATTTCGTTCTTGGTGGAAGAATCCCAATCCGTAAGGTCTTCAGGATTATAGGTTTCGTTGAACTTGACTTCCATCAGGATGGTCGGAACGAAGCCGGAATAATTACGGATGGTGACACTGAGCTTGCATCCATCGGGTTCGGTCTTTGTTGCAGTGACGGTTCTTTCATTTCCGGTACCTTCGACCTTGGCATCGATGAAGCCGTTTTTCTTTAAGGCTTCCGGTGCATCGGTGAGAATCTGGTCGTTCCACTTTCCACCTTTGATGGAAAGAAGGGAGTTATATTCAGAGAACTGGGCAGAGACAAACTGTGTTCCAAGATAGACATATCCCAAGGAATGCCCAGAGAAGTTGTCTGTGATCTGCTTCTTCAGGCTGGCATCCCAGTCCGTTCCCTTGGTTGTATCATAAGGTTCGTCATAGGTGATGACAAAGGAGATGTCGGAATCGGAATCGGAAGTGGCGGAATCATCCTGCTTGATTTCGACGGTGAGGTGCAGGGTGTCGTTCTTTGCGGTAAAGAGCGTGGTTCCGGATTCGACATTCCAACCTGCATCTTCATAGACCTGTTTGGCATGGACGATGAGTTCCGGAGTGAAAGCTTCTTCGGAATAAACATAGAGCTTTCCATAGTCGTCCAGTTTTCTTGACCAATCGGCATCGCAGTTGCTGCCAAGCTCTGTGACATAGGGGACAATCTGTCCACCGAGATGGAGCTGCATGTTGTCTACAACAAGTCGTGGCCATCCACTCATGTAGGGATCGTCAGAGCTTGCTGAAGAAGAACTGCTGGCTTCTTCATTTCCTTTTGTTGTACTGGAAGTAGTATCCTTGCTGGACGAGACAGGCGCCGGATTGGAAGATTCAGAAGAATTCTCCGATGTCGACGTATCGGAAGTCTTGCCGGGAGTGGTGGAACTGTTTTCAACTTTGCTACATCCGATGAGGGAAAGAGCGAACAAAGTTGTCAATAAGATCTTTTTACAATGGCTTTTACAATGATTCATAATGTGATTCTCCTTTTGGTAAAAGCATAACTGAAAAAGGGAATCTTTAAAAGAGAGGCCAGAAAAAAATTCGGCCGTTTTTTTATGCTTTTTAGTTCGTCTTTTGAATCTTATGATTGTATGTGAATATGGAAAGGAAACCATGAAAGTGACTTCTTATATTAATTGATGGTCATAAAATCAGTGAAACAGGATTCGTACTTTTGAAAAAATGAAATTTGAGAATCATGTTCCTTATAATTCGGTATAGAGAAAATGAT
>JAJVUU010000143.1 GCA_021621525.1 Caryophanales bacterium | reverse complement strand
CTTCGTCAAGGATCTTTTAACCACCAAATGGCTAAGAAAGCAGAAAGTCTTCTTGAAGGAAAAGCAACAGTGACTTACTTGGACTACAAGGACATCCCTTTGTTTAACCAAGATTTAGAAACGCCAACCTTGCCAGCGGTACAAGCAGCGCGTGATGCGGTCCTTGCGGCGGATGCCATCTGGATCTTCTCAACAGACTATAACTTTGCGATTCCAGGTATAGTGAAAAACTTGATCGACTGGCTCAGCCGTGCCCTTGACCTATCAGAAACTCGTGGTCCATCTGCCCTTCAAGACAAGATCGTAACGGTTTCTTCAGTAGCCAATGCAGGACACGAGCCAATGTTTGCGGCCTACCAAGCCCTCTTGCCATTCGTTCGAACTCAAGTAGTTGGAGAGTTCACTGGAACAACGGTTAACCCAGAAGCCTGGGGAACAGGCGAATTAATCTTGACGGCCGAAGCAGTGGAAGGACTGAAAAAACAAGCACAAGCTCTATTAGAAGCATAAGAAAAAGCTGAGACAGAAGTCTCAGCTTTTTAGATACTAAAGAGTTGTCCGAAGAAGTAAGTCACACCCATGGTGAGAAGGCCAATGATGAGGTTGCGAAGCATAGCTTGCTTGGTTGGTGCTTTTCCCAGTTTCGCACTGGTATAGCCAGTGAAGATCAAGGATAGTCCAACAACGAAGACCGTCACCGGAATGCGATAGGCAGCTGGAAAGAGGATGATAGAGAGCATTGGAGGAAGGGAACCAACCGAAAAAGCAAGGAAGCTAGATGCAGCAGCATGCCAAGGATTGGTAAACTCCTCGTATTCGATACCATATTTCTCTTCGACCAGGGATTTGAGGGGATATTTCAGAAAGGCCCGTTCTGTCAAAATCTTTGCGGAAGTTTCGCATTCTCCATTTTGAAGATAAGCATTGTAGAGAGAGTCTCTTGCTAACTTTGGATCGCGATCCAACAAGGCTTGTTCTCGGTTCACAGCGGCTTCTTCCGTGTCTTTTTGTGTGGAAACAGAGACATAATCA
>JAJVUU010000018.1 GCA_021621525.1 Caryophanales bacterium | reverse complement strand
ATATTTTATAAAATAGATTTTTACATGCTCTTTTTTAATGATTTTGACAATATCAAACATTGTTTTATGATTTTAAGACTTTTAAAAATAACAACACGTTTTTGAATTCATGTTTTTTTCGTGGAAATTTTGCAAGATTTATATTGTTTTTTCGTTCAAAAAACCTTATATTTCTAGACTTGTAAAAAGGAGGGTCTTGGAAATGACTGAAAATCTTCCAACACAATCTGTTTCTTCGGACAGGAATGAGTATATCATCCAGTTAAAAAACGTCACGAAGATTTTCGATGGCAACACCGTCATCGACAAAATGAATCTGAATATCCGTAAAGGCGAGTTCGTTACGATTTTGGGTCCGTCCGGATGTGGCAAGTCCACGACTTTGAGAATGATTGCCGGCTTTGAAACATGTGATTCAGGCGACATCCTTCTCAACGGAAGAGACATCGTCCCCGTCCCTCCATACAAAAGACCGATCAATACCGTCTTCCAGCATTATGCCCTGTTTCCGAATCTCGACGTCTATGACAACGTTGCCTTCGGTCTCAGGAACAAAAAACTTCCCGTTCCCGTCAAGGACAAGGAAGGCAATCCCGTCTTAAAGGTCGACAAGGCCCAGGTCCATTATCTCAAGAGTCAGATCAAGCGTATCACGAAGGACAAGATCATCTCTGACGAGGAAAGAGAAGCAAGGCTCAAGGATCTCAACGAGAAGCTTGAATATACGCTCAACAATCCTGTTCAGTTCTACAAGTACAAGCACCTTTCAGAAACCGAAATCGACGACAAGGTCGTCCATGCCCTTTCCGTCGTCGATCTCGACGAACTTGAGGACAGAGACATCACGACCCTTTCCGGCGGTCAGCAGCAGAGAGTCGCCATCGCCAGAGCCATCATCTGTGAACCGGAAATCCTTCTTCTCGATGAGCCGCTTGGCGCTCTCGATCTGAAGATGAGAAAAGACATGCAGATTGAACTCAAGGAAATGCACAGACGTCTTGGCATCACCTTCATCTATGTCACCCATGACCAGGAAGAGGCCCTTACCATGTCTGATACCATCATCGTCATGAACAATGGCGTCATCCAGCAGATTGGAAGTCCGGAGAACATCTATAACGAGCCTTCCAACGCCTTTGTTGCCGACTTCATCGGTTCCAGCAACATCTATAACGGAACATACCTCGGTGACAGGAAGGTCCGTTTCCTCAACAGCACATTCACATGCGTCGATGACTTTGAAAAGAACGAAAGAGTCGATGTCGTCGTCCGTCCCGAGGACATCAAGCTTTCCAAGACCGAACTCAACGGCTATGTCAAGGGAAGAATCCAGTCCAAGGTCTTCAAGGGAATCCACTATCAGTATGTCATCATGATCGGACATGACGAGGTCCTCGCCCAGTCCATCAACGACTTTGACAAGGATGCACCGATTTACATCAACATCCTTCCGGATGGCATCCATCTCATGCATAAGCAGGTCGACATCAACATCTATACGGATTCCTACATCGGCAAGGACCACATGGTCTATATCGATGATCAGCCTTTCGAAGGCGATCTTTCCAAGATGCTTGCCAATTCCAAGATGGACGAAGACGGAATCGTCACATGCGACAAGAAGCAGTACGACTTTGCCGATGCCGATGTCGTCGTGACCGTCGATCCGCACAAGATTCTCATCAGCGACGATACCAGCGAAGCTCAGATCGTCGGAAAAGTCATCAACTCCGTCTGGAAAGGTGACCACTATTCCATTTTGGTGAGAAGCGAAGATGAAGAAGACTTCCTTGTCTCCACGCCGGACACCTACAATCCGGATGACATCGTCGGTCTGAGAATCAACAAAGAAGACATCCAGCTTCGCCTGAAGGGCGATTTGGAAGATTATGAGGTCAAATAGAATGGCCCAGGCCACGACAGATACCGGAACCATCGAGATCCAGAATCTCAAGGTCAGGAAACACAAGTCTCCAAAATCCGGAACACATTATCATGTTGCCAAGAGCAACAGCAAGAAATTCGTCAAGTCGCTCTCCCTTCCCTTTGCCCTTTTCCTTCTCCTCTTCGTCCTCATCCCGATTCTCTTCATCGTCTTCTATGCCTTTACGGATGCCAACGGAAACTTCACGTTCAACGCCTTCGTAAGCTTCTTCACCAACTCCGTCAAGCTCAACGTCCTGTTGATTTCCCTCCTGATCGGTATCTTCAATACCGTCCTTTGCCTTCTCATCACCTTCCCGCTAAGCTATCTTCTTGCCAATCCGAAAATCAACCGCAACTACATCCTCGTCATGCTCTTCGTCATGCCGATGTGGATCAACTTCGTCCTGCGTACAGGTGCCTTAAGAGACCTTCTTACCATCATCCTAGGATGGTTTGGAACCACGACAGGTGAACATCCGCTTTTCTGCACCATGATCGGCATGGTAACCAACTATATTCCCTTTACCATCCTTCCTTTGTACTCCACCATGCTGAAGCTTGACAGGTCTCAGATTGAAGCTGCCTCCGACCTGGGATGCAACCCGATTCAAGTCTTCACGAGAAACATCATTCCTCAGGCTATGCCTGGCATCGTCTCTGCCGGCATGATGGTCTTCATGCCCACCATCTCCTCCTACGTCATCTCCGATACCCTCAGCGAAGGAAAAATCATGTTGTTTGGAAACTCCATCTACCTATCCTTCTCCTACTCCGATTGGAACGGAGGAAGCTTCATGTCCCTCATCATGCTGATCATCATCTTCATCGTCATGTTCTCCACCCGCAAATTCGACCGTGGCAGTGAAAAGAAAGGAGCCGGAGCATGGTAAAGAAAATCCTATCTTATTGCTATATCTATCTCATCCTCCTTTTCATCTATCTGCCTGTCTTCTATCTCATCGTCTATTCCTTCACCGCCAGCACGACCCTTGGCGTATGGTCAGGATTCTCTTTGAATCTATATCGTGACCTCTTCACCAACGAGGAGACACTCATCGCCCTTGGCAACACTCTGATCATCGCTGCCATCAGCGCAGCCGTTTCCACGCTCATCGGAAGCCTTGGTGCCATCGGCCTCTACTATTGCAAGAAAGGTTTCCGCAACCTTTGCGAAAACATCAACCAGATTCCCGTCGTCAATGCCGAAATCGTCATCGCCATGTCACTGACCGTCATGTTCGTCTTCATCGGAAGATACTTCTTCGGTGAAAAGAGCATCTTCTCCTTCTGGACCCTTCTCATCGGTCATTGCTGCTTAGGCATCCCGTTTGTCTATCTCAACGTCAAACCCAAGCTCACCCAGATGGATCCTGCTCTTTATGAAGCTGCCTTGGACCTAGGTTCCACTCCGGCCAAGGCCCTTCATCAGGTCATCCTTCCGCAGGTCTTCCCTGGTATCCTTTCCGGCCTCATGCTTTCCTTCACCCTCTCCTTGGATGACTTCATCGTCACGGCCTTTACAAGAGGATCTGGTCTTCTCAGCGGCACAAGCCAGATTGAAACATTGTCCACCCTCGTCCAGACCAAGATCAAGAAAGGTTCCCTTCCACCAGAACTCAGGGCATTGACAACTTTGATTTTCCTCATCGTATTGGCCATTGTCATCTTCCGCTCCATACAGGTCAACAGACAGGCCAGGAAAGCCAAGAACAACCTTATCGACACCCATGCAAAGAAGAGAGCCCATCTCAACATAAGGAGTTCCGTTAAATGAAAAAGAAACTTCTTCCATTGTTTGCAAGCCTTGCCGTGCTGACATCCTTCTCGCTTCCCGCATGCAAGGGAAGCCAGGATGTCGCATCCCAGGGAAATGAAATCGTTCTGAACGTCTATAACTCAGCCGACTACATCCTTGAAGATTCCGATGAGGGGCCTGGCCTTGTCCATCAATTCGAAGACTACTGCAAAAAGACCTGGAATGCCAATGTCCGTGTCAACTATTCCACCTTCGATACCAACGAGATCATGCTCTCCGAGCTGAAGACAGGCAAAGCCGATTTTGATCTCGTCTGTCCGAGCGACTACGTCGTCCAGAAGATGATCCGCGAAGATATGATTGAGCCCTTCGACGAAGGTTCCACACCAAACTATGACAAATATGTCTCTCGCTATGTCCTTGACAAAATCGATTCCATCGAAGTCGATGGCAAGGAAGGCATCGTCGGAGATTACATCCGCGGTTACATGTGGGGTACCCTTGCCATCCTATATAACAACAACTATTTCGCTTTGAAGGACAGAGGAATCTCTTCAGAAGAGATGGATGAAGACATGAAGGACTGGAATTCCCTCTGGGATGACAAATACCGGAACCTTCTGTCCATCAAGGACTCCGTCAGGGACACCTATGCCTTGGGTATCTTCCATACCTACGACCAGGACTTCGAAATCGACGGGAAAGAATACCAAGGCCTTTCCACGCTCAAGAAGCTTCATGACGAAGGCAAGCTTGATGATTCTTCCTACAACGAGAAAATCACGGAAATCTTCAACCTCTGTGACGATACCACCTTGAAGAGAGTCGGTGACGAGCTTGTCACCTTGAAGAACAACGCCTTCGGCTTTGAGGTCGACAGCGGAAAATCCGACATGGTCAAGGGAGACAAATTCGCCATCAACCTTGCCTGGTCAGGTGATGCCGCCTATGCCATGGATCTTGCCGATGAATACAACGACTCCGGAACCATCGACGGTGAAAAGGTCGACGACGGAAAGAAGGGAGCCAATCTCAAATATGTCATCCCCGAAACTGGAGCCAACATCTGGTTTGACGGATGGGTCATGCCCAAGGGAGCCAACAAGCTCTGGGCAAGTCGCTTCGTCGATTTCCTCTCCTTACCTTCCATAGCTGCCGCCAACATGGAATACATCGGCTATACGCCAGTCATCGCCGGAGACGACATCCTCGATCTCGTCCAATCCTGGTATGACGAAAGATATGACAGCGAGATGAACGATGGTGAAGGTGGCATGGATTATGACAGCATCGACATCTCTGGCGATGATTTCAGCGATGATTACTTTACCAAGGACATCAAATACTTCTTCCAAGGCACTTTGGAGGAGAAGGACGAAGACAGGGATTGTCTCTTTGTCATCGCCAATGATTCCAAGGGAAAGCAGTTCGACACCCAATATCCTGACGAAAAGGAGCTCTCCCATCTTGCCGTCATGGCCGACTTCGGAGAGCAGAACGCTTCGATGCTTCTCATGTGGGAATCCGTCAAGAACACTTCCTTGCCTCTCTGGGCATACATCCTGATTCTTGTCGTGATCATCATCCTGTTTGGAATCCTTCTTGCCATCTACCTGAAACAGGCTGCCGTGAGAAAACGCCGTCGTGAAAGAAAACTGAAAAGAGAAGGAAAAATAGCCTGATACAATCGGTCGCCTTAGAAGCAAGTTTTCTTAGGCGACCTTTTTTCATGAAAAAAGATTTGCGTTTTGTCTTCTTAAAAAAGACCAGCCCTGAGGCTGGCACAATTCTATTTCTTATAACGTAGGAAGAAGCTTTGCCTTTCCGCGGAAGAGATTCAGAAAGCCCATGTTCACATAGGCATTGTAATGCAAGACTGCCTTGTTATATTCATAATACGGGGATTTCTTGTCACTAGGGTCTAGGAAGATGTTTGCCTCAAGTTCCATATCAATATCACGATACTTTCCACTCAGCTTCTTTTCCTTGATATACTTCCTATAATAGATGACCAGGAAATCATCCATTCCTTTGATTTTGGCGATATCGCAGGGAATCTTCTGGAATTCCTTGTCGACTTCCATGGTGGAATCAACCATGTTCTTCGGAAGGAAACGGCCATCCTTTTCCATCCTGTCCTTTGCCTTCAGGATGAGCTGATAGCGTTCCTTTTCCTTCGGTATGACCTTGTCAAAAAGAAGATAGGCCTTCTTCTGTGCCTTCTTCATCAACAGATAGACCACCAGGGACGAAAGAAGCCACATGGCAATCAGACCAGCAAATATGATTACGTAAACCCACCATTCCATGATTCATTACCTCACTGATTCACAGAATCTATTATATCGTTTTTTGCCGTCTTTATCTTCTCTTTTTAAGATTATCTAACAATCCATGGATATCTATCGTATACTGAATTTCAATCACCCTGCCTAAAACGAAAAAATCAGTGAAACAAAAAAATCACTTGACACCGGAAGCCTTGTGGGCGACCATGGTCAGGTGATTTCTTTTTTTGACTGCTTTATCTGGCAAAGGACGGCGTCCTGCTCCTGGGTTCCTTCCTTCTGTAGGCCGAATGCACCCAGTCCGGCACTTCCGGACTGTCGAACATGTGGTCCGCATTGCCTTTGTAGGCATCCGAAAGGACCCACTTCATGAAGGAGAGAGGCTCCAATCCGTCTGGTCTTAGTTGCCGGACCTTCTTCTTCAGGCAAGACCAGCTTTGACGGCCATCCTTTCAGGTATGACGGAACGCTGTCCGCTTCCGTATTTCTTCAGCCAGCCGAACAGGGTGTTGTCAGGGATGCCCTTTTCACGTGCATAAGCACTTGTCGATGCATATTCCCCGATTCTTGCCTCATAGTCTTCCACAACGGACTTCTTGAAGTCTTCCCTATATGTCCTTGGTCTGTGGCATCTTGTCGATTTGTTTTCTTCTTCCATGCTGTCTGTCCTCCTGGAATGGCAATAGGATAGACAAAATGGAGTGGTTTCAAAAGACGTGATTGAAATTCAGCATACAGAAAAACCCACCAGGCAAAGCAAATTGTCCAGTGGGTTATTTTTACTTCAGTTTGGCAAAGGCATGGATCAGCCTGCTGATTTCATCCTTGGTCATGCCGGAGATGGCAAGACGGATGGAATGATCGTTCATCGGAACGACGAACATGTGCTGTTTTCTAAGTTCTTCGCTCACTTTGAAGGCATCATCTATCTTCAGCGAAATGAAGAATCCTGACTTATACGGATAATACTCGATATGTGCCTTTTGAAGTTCTTCCATCAGGACTTTGCTTCTGGAATAGAGGTCATCGCTGTTTCTCTGGACCTCCGAAAGAAGTTCCTGGGTTTTGCTCTCATCAAGAAGGACCTTGCTGACGGCATACTGGCATGGGCCGTTGGCAACAGAATAAGTACCTCTGGCAATGGCACCGAAGCCTCTCTTTACTTCTTCTTTGTTTTCCTCATTTGGACAAAGGGCTATCATGGCACCAAGCCTGAGTCCATAAAGACCGAAGAGCTTGGAGCAGGAGAAGATGACAAGAGGAAGGAAATCCGTCTTACCCTGAGATAGCTTATCGATGAGGACGCACTTTTCATTCTCCACATGGAAGAAGGAAATATAGGCGATATCGAAGAGAGCAGTCAGATAGCCTTTCCTGCCTTCCTCATTGAGAAGCTGGAACAGTTCGTCATATTCTTCCTTGGTCATGCAATATCCGGTCGGGTTCTGGCAGGGATCGTTGATGACGACAAGGACGTGATGATATTTTTCCCTGGCCTTTTGAATGGTCTCTTTAAGGGAGGTCAAATCCATTCCACCTTTCTCATTGAACATCTTATATGTCATATAGGTGGCATGGGCCTTATCAGCAATCAGCATGTAGTTTGTCCACATGACGTCCGGAAGAAGGACGGCTTCCCCCTCTTCCAAAAAGAGCTGGAAGGCTATGGAAAGAGCGCCTGTTCCACCAAGCGTCGAACCGATGAAAGGATGATAGAAGGATTGGATGAGAGATAACTTATCGGCAAAGACGAACTTCATGACACCATCCAGATAATCCTGGTTGCCGATGGAATTGGGATATCCGAGATTGTCCGTCACATGCTCTTTCAAGGCCGTCCTGACCAAGTCGACGCTTCCGACCTTCTTGTCGTCATCAAGATACGTGCCGATGGAGGCATTGATGACATCGAATCCCTGGCTGGCTTCCTTCTGAGCCATGGAATTGATGGCGATGATATCCGTCTTGGAGACACCATGTCTGCTTCTTTTTGCAACATATTCTTTCATCTTCATATCTCCTTTCAAAAAACCTATGAGATTATATCATGAAAGAGGAAAGGTGAAAAAAGAGTTCTCTTTTTCAAAGGGCTTTCATCTCTGGCGTAGAAAAAGCCTTGGCCGAAGTCAAGGCTTTTTGATATACAAAGACGGATTTATACTCCGCTATAGGCAGAGAAGCCACCGTCGATCGGAAGGACGACACCGGTGACGAAGCTGGCAGCCTTGCTGTCGGTGAGGAAGAGGACGGAACCAAGAAGTTCTTCCGGTTCTCCGAATCTTCCCATCGGAGTGTTGTTGAGGATCTTGCCGGTTCTGGCGGTAGGAGTTCCATCAGGATTGAAGAGAAGAGCCTTGTTCTGGGCAGTCGAGAAGAAGCCAGGTGCGATGGCGTTGACACGGATGCCTTCCTTGGCAAAATAGGTGGCAAGCCATTTGGTGAAGTTGCTGACACCGGCCTTGGCAGAGGAGTAGGCAGGAATCTTGGTGAGAGGAGTGAAAGCATTCATGGAAGAAATGTTCAGGATGCTGCAGCCCTCTTTGCCGATCATATCGGAAGCAAAGATCTGGGTGGTGACAAGGGTGGCAAGGATGTTGAGGTTGAAGACGAAGTTGAATCCTTCTTCCTTCAAGTCGAAGAAGGTGATGGTGTCTTCGGAGACCTTCGGTGCATAGAATTCCTGGGTGGTGGAAGCCTTCGGGCTGTTACCGCCGGCACCATTGATGAGGATGTCGCACTTGCCGAAATCCTTCAGGACAGCTTCATGGCAGGCAAGAAGGGAAGCCTTGTCAAGGCAGTTGGCCTCATAGGCTTTGGCGACATAGCCTTCGGCAGTGATTTCATCGGCAACCTTCTGAGCAGAAGAAAGATGAAGATCCAAGACGGCAACCTTGGCTCCGCAGGCAGCCATGGCCTTGGCCATGAGGGAGCAGAGGACACCACCGGCACCGGTGATGACGGCAACCTTGTCCTTCAGATTCGTAGTAAAAGGCAATTCATTGGCTTTCATATTATTATTATTTTCCTTTCAATTTCGATTACTTCTTGCTTTTTTCGCAGGCTTCGAAAAGTCCATTGATATAAGCGCAACCCAAGGCTCTGTCATAAAGACCATAGCCTGGCTTCTCATCTTCACCGAAGATGTTTCTTCCGTGATCCGGTCTGACATATCCGTCAAAGCCGTTGTCGACGAGGTTCTTGACAATCTGGAACATATCCAAAGAGCCGGAACCGGAATAATGGCCGACTTCGACAAAGGAATCCTTGTCGTCGGTGTATAAGACATTGCGAAGGTGGGCAAAATAGATTCTGCCTTCCTTGGCATACTTCTCGGCCATATGCGGAACGTCATTGTGCTTTCCTGCACCTAAGGAACCCGTGCACAGGGTAAGGCCATTGTGCTTGTCAGGAACAGCTTCGAACATCCTGTCCAGATTCTTTTCGCAGGACACGATTCTCGGAAGACCGAAGATATCCCACGGCGGATCATCCGGATGGATAGCCATGTTGATGTCATACTGATTGCAGACATCCATGATGCTGTTCAGGAAATAGACAAGATTGTCAAACAGTTGGTCATGGCTGATACCCTGATAGATTCCCATCAGCTTCTGAAGCTCATCCGGAGAATAGGATTCATCCCATCCAGGAAGGTGGAGATGCTTCGGATCGACCTTGGCAAAATCATCGGCGGAATAAGCCAGGGAATTGGAATAATCCGGATTGACATGATGCATGTTGGTTCTCAGCCAATCGAAGACCGGCATGAAGTTGTAGCAGACGCATTTGACGCCGACTTCACCGCAGAGAGCAAGATTCTTGCGGAAGGCATCGATATGTTCGTCACGCTTGGAAGAACCCATCTTGATATCTTCGCTGACCGGGATGGACTCGATGACTTCCATCTTCAGTCCCTTCTCTTCACTGGCCTTCTTCAAGGCGAGAAGGCTTTCCTTGTCCCAGACTTCGCCGGGCTTTTTGTCGTAGACGGAGGTTACGACAGAATACATGTTCGGAATCTGCTTGAGGTACTCGAGCGGGATGGAATCATTTAAGCCGTACCAACGGAAAGATAATTTCATTTTGAGACTTTCTCCTTGTGGCTTATATTTTACCAAACTTAGGAAGCGGTTCAATTGCAAATTTAAGTATAAAATATTGCATTTTTCAATTATTTAACTATAATAAAGCTGTATGTTTCAATTTAACTACCAAAATATAGACTTCAGCCACAAGATGGATTACGCATCCAGTCCGAAGGACGAATACGGAAAACACATGCATCCGTTTGTCGAAATCCTGTTTTTTGTCTCCGGAGACGCAGAATACAATGTAGAAGGAGAAAAAAGAAAAATGAAAAGCGGCGATTGTATTCTGATCCAGCCAGGGAAGTTCCATTTTGCGGAAGTCAACCGTTCCGTCCTCTATGAAAGATATGTCCTGAAGTTCCCGGAAACACTCTTTCCCGAAAACTGCAGGAACAAACTCTTCCAAAGAAGCCCGTTCTATAAACTGAACCAGGAAGAGATTTCCGTCATCCGAAGCCTCGACAACTATTACTCCATGATGAACGATGAGGACATGTATATCATCTGTGAGGCAAAACTATGGGAACTCATCGCCCTGCTTGACAACTCCAGGCCGTCATCCAACAAGGACGACAACATATCCGTCGTCTCCAAAATCACCAATTACATCGAACAGCATCTCGAGGACAACCTGACCTTGGCCAAGATGTCGGAAGACCTCAATTATTCCGAATCCTACATTTCCAACTCTTTCAAGAAGGAAATGCATATTCCCATCATGAAATACATCCGTTCCAAGAAGATCATCCATGCCCATTCGATGATCCAGAACGGAGCCAAGCCTCTGACCGTATGTGAGAAGCTGAATTTCAACGATTATTCCACCTTCTACAGGCAATATCTCAAAGTCATCGGCGTCTCCCCATCGGACGACAAGTAAATTCATGACAAAGGAACAAAGAAGTAAATAAGAAACAAAAAAGTGTCTTTACTATTACAAGTGGAAGGGCTATACTAAAGTCAATCGGACTTGTATACAAGTTGAGTTCGTACATTCATAAAAAATAGAGGAGATAAATTTATTATGAATTCAGATGAAATCATTAAGGGAATCGTCGATGGCGGTGTCTTAGCCGTCATCAGAGCCAACAGCGTCGAAGACGCCGTCAAGATGGCCACCTATGCTGCCAAGGGCGGTATCAAGGGGTTGGAAATCACCTTCACCGTTCCGGATGCTGACAAAGTCATCGAAGCCTTGGTTGCCAACGAGGTCGATGCCATCGTCGGTGCCGGTACCGTCTTAAACGAAGAGACTGCCCGCCTTGCCTATTCCAAGGGTGCAAAGTTCATCGTCAGTCCTTGCTTCGATGATGGTGTCAACGAATTCTGCAAGAGTGTCGACATCCCGTATTTTGCCGGTTGCTTCACTCCGACCGAAATCTACAATGCCATGAAGAAAGGTGTCAAGATTGTCAAGGTCTTCCCTGGTTCCGTCTGCAAGCCGAGCTATTTCAAGGATGTCCATGGTCCGTTCCCGAAGGCCAAGCTTCTTCCCAGCGGCGGTGTTTCCCTCGAAAACATCAATGACTGGATCAAGAACGGTGCCGTTGCCGTCTCCGCAGGTTCTTCTTTGACCGCTCCGGCCAAGACCGGTGATTTCGAAAAGATCGTCGACAATGCCAAAGCCTTTGTCGAGGAAGTCAAGAAGGCACGTGCCCAATATAACAAGTAATCATAAGGAAAAAAGAAAAATGTCTCAGAAAGTCATCACCTTCGGCGAAGTCATGCTTCGTCTTGCCCCGATGGGCTATCTCCGTTTCGTTCAGACCGACAATTTGGAAGCCACTTTCGGTGGTGCTGAAGCCAACGTTGCCGTCTCCCTTGCCAACTATGGCATCGATGCAGCCTTTGTCACCAAGCTTCCTTCCCATGAAATCGGTCAGGCTGCCGTCAATTCCTTGAGAAAATTCGGTGTCGACACCTCCCTCATCGTCCGTGGCGGTGAAAAAGTCGGCATCTACTATTGCGAAAAGGGTGCTTCCCAGCGTCCTAGCAAAGTCATCTATGACAGAGCCCATTCTGCCATCGCCGAAGCCAAGCCGTCCGACTTCGACTGGGAAAAGATCTTTGCCGGTGCTACATGGTTCCATGTGACTGGCATCACTCCAGCCATCTCCAAGAACATGGCTGAAATCACCATCGAAGCTGTCAAGGCTGCCAAGAAGCTTGGCCTTACCGTTTCTACCGACCTCAACTTCAGAAAGAAGCTTTGGAGCAAGGAAGAAGCCAACAAGACCATGACCGAGGTCTGCAAATATGTCGATGTCTGCATCGCCAACGAAGAAGATGCCAGTGATGTCTTCGGCATCAAGGCTACCGATACCGACATCAATACCGGAAAGCTTTCTGCCAAGGGATATGAAGATGTCTGCCATCAGCTGGTCGACAAGTTCGGCTTCAAGAAGGTTGCCATCACCTTGAGAGAATCCATCTCCGCTTCCGACAACAACTGGTCCGCCATGCTCTACAGCGATGGAAAGTTCTATACTTCCAAGAAGTATTCCATGAGAATCGTCGACAGAGTCGGCGGTGGTGATTCCTTCGGTGGCGGTCTCATCGCAGCCATCCTCAAAGGATATGACGATCAGCAGGTCATCGAGCTTGCCGTCGCTGCTTCCTGCCTCAAGCATTCCATCGAAGGCGACTACAACCTCGTCAGCTGGAACGAAGTCGAAACTCTTGCCAACGGCAATGGTTCCGGAAGAGTTCAGCGTTAATCCGTACTAAAAATACAATAGAGCCAGGCACAACCTGAAACAGGTAGCCTAGCTCTTTTTTCTTGTCAAAAACATCTTTCATCCTCATTTGACAGTCCTGATGCTGCCAACTTCTTCAAAGAAGAAGACAGCCAATGAGATAGTTTTAGAAAATCGAGGTTTGAGATAAATACGTATGGTGAAAAAATCAGATAAACAGTCTTCAAAAATAATTACTACAAATTCCTACATCGTTCTTCAATCAGTCGGCTGTTTATCGGCAAATTTCAAAATCAGCTGTAAAAGAAATCTAGACAATCTGTCTTCAAAGCATATAAAAGAAAACCATTCAAATCCAAAATCCGACAAAAGGCAACCCAACCCTTTTGTTTTCTGATTCTCCAAATCAAGGGAGACAAAATGACCATCCTTGTGGTAAAATACGCTTGGTAAAAAATCTCCTGAACAAAGATTTTTACAAAACACGAGGCACTTTTTAGTAAAGTGTCTCTTTTTTTTAATAAAAAAGAGCTGTTGCCTCTACCCTGATTTTCTCAAGGTTTTGCAACAGCCCATGTACTTTTACTTCTTATAGAAATAACGAAGAAGACTCTTGAAATACTCATCGAGCGGAGCATAGAACGTGACACGTTTGAATGTTCTGGGATGGATGAGGGATAGAGAATAGGCATGAAGAGCCTGACCCTTTGTGGCAACCTCTTCCCTTCTTCTTCCATAGAGCGGATCGCCAACGATCGGATAACCGATATAGGCAAGATGGGCTCTGATCTGATGCGTCCTTCCGGTCTCGAGGGTGACTTTGAGAAGGGAAACCTTTCCGTTGTTTGCCAAGGTCACACAGTGTGTTATGGCATCCCTTCCCTTATAGATATCAACCTCCGCCTTCCTGTGCGTATGGTTTGGTCTCGTCAAGGGAGCATCGATACGGAATTTCTTGTCCTTGACATTTCCGTATACCAAGGCAAGATAGGTCCTATGGAATTCCCCTTCACGGATTTCATTCTGAAGGATGGCCTGGCTTTCCATGTTGTTGGCAATGGCTAGAAGTCCGGACGTATCCTTATCAATCCTATGGACGATGCCAGGCCTGTTGTTCTCCTGGTCCGAGGCATCGAAATCAAAATCCTTGTCTTCCATCAGATAGTTGACGAGGGTATCGTCACTGTGTCCGGGTGCAGGATGGACGACCATGCCACGAGGCTTGTTGATGATGGAAATGTCTTCATCCTTATAGACAAAGTCAAGATTCACCTTCTCCTTGGGCGTTAAGACAGCCGGCTTCTTATCTTCCGGAAGATAAGAGAGCACATCCCCAGGAGCAACTTTATAGGAAGGAGCGTCAATCACTTTCGAATTGACTTCGACCTGTCCCAGTTTGATTGCCTTTCCGGCCTGTGAGCGGGAAAGGGAAGAGACAGCAGCCAGAACGACATCAAGTCTTCCTGCCTGATCTGCCTTAAATTCCTGTTTTTCCATCTTCATCACCTTCCTTTGAGGAACCGTTCTTCTGTTCCATTTCGGCAAGCTTTCGTTCCATATCATCCTTCTTTGCAGGGTCCATGGTCGCCTCTTTTTCCTGCTTTTCCTCGTTCTTGAGCTGCTGATATTCCTTGCGGAATTCAAAGGCAAAGCCGACAAGAAGGACGATGATGCCAAGAGTCAGACAATAATCCGCCACATTGCATATCGGGAAACTGGGCCAGAAGGTAAAACGCAGGAAATCGATGACACCATGCCGATAAGGTTCCAACTGGGCAGCAAGGCCGATGCGGTCGACAAGATTTCCGACAGCACCAGGCAGCATCAGGGTGATGCCGATGGTCATCCCCCAGTTATACTTCCTGAAACGGAAAAGGAGATTGACAAGAAGCATGATGCTGGCAATCATGCTGACCGGAATCAAAAACCATGACCATCCGGAGAGGCTGCCCCAGGCAGCACCTTTGTTGCCGACAAGATAGAAGGAGATGAAGCCTGGGATGAAATCGACAGTCTCCCCCGCCTGAAGCCTGCTATCGGCATAGGCCACACGTTTGGTGAAGTAGTCCAGAAGGAACAGGCCGACGGAAGCAAGGACACAGATGATCCATGCCGGATAATTCAGTTTTTTGAAGTAATCCTTGAAGTACGTCCTCAGCCTGGACGGGAGATTCTTGAAGAAAGTCTGGACTTTTCCTTGATTTTCCATTGGCTACTCCTTGAGGGAAGAGACGACATCCATGCAACGCTTGCAAAGATGATGGCCTTCTTCATCCTCGAGACAGTCGTCGAAATAATTCCAGCAGCGTTCACATTTTACACCGCCATGCTTGCTGACCTTATCCTCATCGCCGACGGCAAAATGGGAAACCTGAAGAATCTTCTCCAACTCGCCCTCCTTGAAGAGGCCAATCAAATCGGATTCTTCCTGGCTCTTCGGAAGATAGACAAGGCTTGCCTCGGAAGAAGAACCGATGAGTCCGCTTTTTCTGGAAGGCTCCAAAACAGCATTGACATGATCCCTCAAAGCAAGGAAGGTCTTATAGTCGGAAGAGAGGCTCTCATCGATTTCTCCAAGGTCAGGATAGCTTTCCAAGGCGACGGAGTTTTTCCTGTCCTTGATATCGATGGCCCTATAGATTTCCTCGCCGGTAAAGGCAAGGATTGGAGAATAGGCGATGGCGATGTTCTTGACGATGGTGTAAAGGACATATTGCGTATTCCTTCTGGAAAGAGAATCCTTGGCCTCGCAATATAAGGTATCCTTCTTGAAATCAAGATAGAAGCTGGAAAGGTCATTGACAAAGAAATTCATGACCGTGTTGCTGACACTGGCAAAATCATAGGTGTCGTAGCCCTTCTTCATCTCAGACAAGACGACTTTGAGCTTGTTGAGCATCATCTGGTCAATCAAGGAAAGATTCTTCGGCTCATAGTTGATGTCGAAATGATTTCCCTGATCATCGTCATCCAGGTTGGTGATCATGAACTTGAAGGTATTTCTCACCTTCCTGTACTGATCGGAACAGACCTTGAGAAGATCCTGGGTAAGTTTGATTTCAGCCGTCGTGTAGTCGATGGAAGTCGTCCAAAGACGGAGGATATCGGCACCGAACTGGTTGCAGATGGTGACAGGATCGATACCGTTCTTCTTGGACTTGGAGAACTTCTCGCCATTCTGGTCGACGATGAACCCGTGAGTGAGAATCTGCTTATAAGGAGATTTTCCGGTATAGGCGACAGAGAGAATCATGGAAGAGTTATACCATCCACGATACTGGTCATTGCCTTCAAAATAGATGTCAGCAGGGAAAGGATGGCCTAAAGCGATGTCAGAGCCAAGGAAGGAAGATCCGGAATCAAACCAGACATCCATGATATCCTTTTCCTTGGTGAAGATGCCATGCGGAGAATGTGGGTTGGCATAGCCTTCGGGAAGCAGTTCCTTGACATCCTTTTCGTACCAGATGTCGGAACCATATTCGCTGAAGAGCTTCTCGACATGTTCGAAGAGCTTTTCATCAAGAATGGCTTCCCCATCTTCCCCATAGAAAATCGGAATCGGGACACCCCAAAGTCTCTGACGGGAGATGCACCAGTCATCTCTTCCGGTGAGCATGTTCTCGAACCTGACCTTGCCCCAGCTTGGCTTATAGGAAACCTTGTCAGCCTCTTCAAGAAGCTTGTCCTTGATTTTGGAGACAGAGCAGAACCACTGGGCGGTAGCACGGAAGATGACAGGTTTCTTCGTCCTCCAGTCATGCGGATAGGCGTGGACGATATCCTGCGTAGCAAGAAGATTGCCGTTTTCCCTAAGGATTTCGATGACCTTTCTGGAGCAGTCTTCATAGAACATACCGTTGACTTCGTCACCGGCATCAATCATGTATCCCTTGGAATCGACGGTACAGATGATTGGAAGACCATATTTCTTACCGACACGATAGTCATCCGCACCATGGCCAGGGCCAAGATGGACGATGCCGGTACCGGAATCGGAAGTGACATAGTCATCCACACAGACAGGAACAAGCCTATCCATATACGGATGATGGACCTTGACGCCTTCGACATCTCTTCCCGTGAAGGTTTTGATGAGTTCGATGGATGCGAAATGGACCTCATCCTTCAATTTGTCGGCAAGGTCTTTCAGCATGACATAATTGCCTTTGTCCGTCTTGTAAAGGCCATATTCCATGCCAGGATTGAGACAAAGTCCCTGGTTGGAAGGAATGGTCCAACCAGTCGTCGTCCAGACAAGGAAGAAATCACCCTTGCTGACAAATTCATTTCCTTCTTCGACAGGGAAACGGAAATAGATGGTCGTTGCCGTGACATCCTTATATTCGACCTCGGCCTCAGCCAAGGCTGATTCACTGGACCAGGACCAAATGACTGGCTTGAGACCTTTGTAGATCAGTCCGTCAAGGGCCATCTTAGCAAAGATCTTGACCTGATTGACTTCATAATCCCTGTTCAGCGTCAGATATGGATGATGATAGTCTCCGATGACGCCGAGGCGAAGCATCTGACCTCTCTGCCTATCCACCTGTGTGAGAGCATATTCACGGCACTTCCTGCGGAAGTCTCCGGCTGGCGTTGTCCTTCTGTCGATACCCATCTTCGTGACACAGTTTTCAATCGGCAGGCCATGCGTATCCCAGCCGGGCGTATACGGAACATAATACCCTTCGAGATTCTTGGAACGGATGATGATGTCCTTGATGATCTTGTTCAAGGCATGTCCGGCATGGATTTCGTTGTTGGCATAAGGCGGGCCATCATGAAGATAGAACGGATCCTTGGTCTCATGAGCCTTGAGCAGCTGTTCGTATAGATTCATGCCATCCCAATCTTCAGCCATCTTTCCTTCCCAGGAAGGAAGGTTGGCTCTCATCGGGAACTTTCCTTTCGGCATGATCAAAGTCTTCTTCAATTCCATATCAAACCTCCATAAAAAATATGTATATAGACAAACTTTAGTATTATATACTAAAGAAAATAGCGAAACAACGTTTCAAAAGGTCGTTTGCCACCAAAGAAGTCATTTTCGCAAACAAAAAGGCCCCATCGACAAGACGGAGCCCAAAAAGCAAATACGATCAGAAATCATTCTCACCCTGAACGGAATAATCATCTCCGTCAGGATCGATCTCCGAGAAGATTTCATCAAAAGTCGGAATGACGTCTCCATCATCATCGACCTTCCTCACACCTTCTTCTCTTTTCGTCTCTTTATTTACGACCTGCACCCTGCTTTCAAGATAGAAGGGCGTATCAAAGGAAAAATGAAAGATATCTTCATATACGACACCATTGAGCCTGACGCTCTTGAGAATCCCATGGGTCATCTTTGGATACAGGTAGGTTTCGTTTTCTCCCTTGACCTTTTCAGAGACTTTGCCAATAGCATGTTTCGTACAAAGAATATCATTGTCTCCACGGATCAGAAGAGTGGGTTGTGAGACACGTTTGAAGTACTTACGATTTTCCAATATGGATGCAAAGATGGCAATGAGCAGACCCGGAAGCCCGACAACGGTCTGACGGCCGATTGCCTTAGCGACCTTCTTCCCATATTTCTTGTTCAGCTTATGGAATTTATAGGCATACTTGATATATCCCGGAATCATATGGTTGATCAAAGTATCATAGACAGGAGCAACCAATATGACCCTCAAAACATTCTTTTGATACTTTTTGGCCATCCTGCAGACAAGTGCTGCCGAAAAAGAATATCCCATCAAAAAGATATCATAATCTTTTGCTATGTATGATTCGATGGCATCTTCAAGCTGTTTTTCAAAGTGACGGGTCTTATGTGTCTTCTTATCGGAAGGTTCAAAAAGTTTGACCAGGTCAATCTCACAATTAGGGAAATCCTTCGCAAAAGTGTTGTCAAAATATTCCTTCATCGGAAGGGAATCATGGGTATCCGTGGTCTGGAAGCCATTGGTAGCCAAAAGTACCGTCTTTCTTAACGGTGTGAACACCTCGATATTCTTATTGTATTCCTTGATGACCTGCAGTTCTTCCATACTTCCTCCAAATCATTTGAACCGATACATGAAGATACCGGCTGCAACGCCGACATTGAGAGAATCGATTCCGTTCATCTCAATCTTTATTTTCTTTCCCAGGCACATATTCTTTTCCCTGACGCCCCTGCCTTCATTGCCAAAGACGATGCAGGAAGGTTCTTCCAGAGAAGAAAGATGTCTTTCGTCCTCGCCATCCAAGGTAGTCAGATAGATATGATATCCGAGATCAGCCAGTTCGGAAAGTTCGCCGCGTGCAATATTGATATGGAACAAAGCTCCCTTTGTAGACTGGACTGTTTTATTATTATACAACGAAACAGAATCATTCGAAAGCATAACCCCGGAATATGAAAAGCTCAATGCCGTGCGGATGATGGTTCCGACATTTCCAGGATCCTGGACACCATCAAGGTATATCACCTTTTTTCCAAGCTGTGAAACCGTGCACATGTTCTTTCTTGCAATACCCATCATCTTCGGAAGAGACTGATAGGAAGACAGTTCACGATAAAGTCCCTGTTTAAGCCCATATATCGGAAATGGATATGTTCCGACAGAAGTGCCGTCTACGACAATCAGTGCTTCCAAGGCATTCTCCCTTTTCGCTTCCTCGACCAAGTCCTCTCCTTCAATCAGGAAAAGACCGTTCTTGCTATCCCCCTTCTTCAGGCGGACAAGATCCTTATAGGTCTTGTTTTCTTTGCTTTCAATGACTTTAAAAGACATAATGGTCCAAATCTCCTTCAAATCTTCCAGCCTCGATCTGGGCTTCCAACACGTCATAATCAGGACAATAAAGCTTCACAATCCTATAGAATCGATCATTATGATGTTTCTCATAGAGATGAGCGATCTCATGGATGAGGATGCAGTCCATCACTTCCTGCCTGTAGGCAAAAAGCCTATAGTCAAACTTGAATTGATGCTTGGTCGGAAAGCAGACCGCATAATAGGAAAGGAACAAACCGGTTCGTATCTTATAGCCTGTCAGGTCCACCCCCATGATTTTACCGATTTCGACGACTCTTATAGCAAGATAATCCAAAAAGAGTCTCTTATACTTTGTCAAAGGGTCCTTCGTATTCAGCGGGGCATAGTAATAAAGCGGATCATCCTTCAAAGAACTGTCATTGGTAAAATACTTCTTCCTGCCTAACATATAGATATAGATACCATCCTTCATGAAAGGACGATTGACGATCTTTCCCGCATTCTTTCGATAAGCCGATTGTACAAATTTATCCAATTCAGAAAATGAAGTGTAGGAAGATACATAAGCCTCCATTTCCCCATAGACAATACGAATGGTCATTCCATGGTTATTGCTTTTCCGATAGATATTGACGTCGAAAGTCACACCATCCGTCATAGTGTAGCGACGTTTCCCAAGATAATGTCTCTTATCCACACAAATATTTTATAAAATACTTGCATTAATAGCAAAGCTTTGATAGAATTTATAAGCTTATTTAACGCGGACGTGGCGAAATTGGTAGACGCGCACGTTTGAGGGGCGTGTGGGTTCCCCATGTCGGTTCGATTCCGACCGTCCGCACCATCTTGTAAGCATTGCCCGGGTTCCTGCCCGAGCTTTTTTTGTGCTCGCAATCGAACCGACGGAACCCACACGCCGATTTATGTTCTGCTGTCTACCATTTCGCCACGTACCGCTGATTAGCTTCCCTTCAAGTTACCTGGCTTCAAAAATATTTTTTGTCTTTCATGAACTTTTTTGCCTTCTTGATGACAATACATTAGTGATAGGAGAAAGTCATGATTCAAAAATTCAACAGATACTACCAATACCGAATCTATCCCAACGAAGAACAGAAGAGAATGATTGCAAAGACATTCATGTGCTGTCGGAAAATCTATAATCTGATGCTCGAAAAAAGGTTGTCATCTTTAAAAGCGACAGGCAAGCTATGTCCCTCCTACCCACAGGAATTCTATGATAAATACCCTGTATTGAAGGAAGCAGACACTACAGCCTATGGCTTTGAGCAAACCATCCTATGGCGGTCTTTCAACGACTATCTCTCAAAAAAGAAGGAACAGCTTCCAAAATTCAAGTCCGCAAGATATCAACGACAATCCTATACGACCAAGCCCACATCATCTGGCGACATTGCCGTCACGGGCAACAAAATCAAACTTCCGAAAATCGGACTCATAAAAGCAAAAATCCATCGCCACGCTCCTGAGGACTGGATTCTCAGACAAGCCAACGTATCTCAGACACCTGATGGAGAATATCACGTCGCCATTCTCTACGAATATCAAAAAGACGTCAAGAAGCTTCCTTTATCTGACAAAGTAATTGGATTGGATTACAAATCCGGTGGTCTATACATGAGCAGCAACGGCAGGCAACCGAAGGATTTCCAAAGATTCTTCTGCAAAAATCAGGAAAAGCTATCCAAGGAAAGAGCCAAACTTTCAAGAAAAAAGATAGGGTCCAACCGGTATAAGAAACAACAAAGACGCATAGCCAAGCTTTGCCGTCATATTTCCAACCAAAGGATGGATACCCTTCATAAACTTGCCAAGAAGATTGCCGATAATCAGGATATCGTCTGCGTAGAGAATCTGGATATGAATGAGATTGCCAGAAAAGAAATGCACCTTGGAAAATACACCATGGACAACAGCTATGGAAAGTTCCTCCACATCCTCGAATACAAGCTGAACGAACGCGGAAAACACTTCGTCAAAGTCGACAAATGGTATCCTTCCACCCAGATTTGCAGCAGGTGTGGCAAAATTCACAAATTATCCTTATCGGAAAGGACATATAAGTGCGAATGTGGGCTGTCACTTGACAGAGATCACAATGCCGCCATCAATATCAAACAAGAAGGCATCCGATTATTGAAGGAGCAACTGAAGAAATAACAAAATTGTGCCGGGTCAGACACAATGCAACGTACGCAGCCTTTTCCCTCCTATAGGTAGGCAACGGAAGAGCGTGCAGCGCCTAGGCCATAGCCGATGGCGTATCTCACGGTAGACGCGCTAGTTTCTACAACCTAACGATGTATGTTATCTGTTTATGATGGGCAAAGGCTTCATATAGATGGTTCAATTCTTTTGAATGACGCTTTTTAGCCTGTCATTTGGTTTTATGGTTCACAGCCATCAAAGTTTTCCAGTCCATGGCTAGATTTTCAATGGACAAATAGCGATAATGATAAAAGAAAGAAATTTCTTTCTTTTGTCTAAATATACATGAGGACATCCATATGAAAAACGAAATGATGAAAGTGACACTCCTTATCCCAAAGATGAGGATATCCGATATCCGTTTCAATACCGAAGAAATAAAAAAGGAATATCTTAACCATGAGGATTCAGCCATCCTTGCCACACCAGAACTCTCTTTGACTGGATATACCAACCAAGATCTTTTCTTTCAGGAATCCTTCCTGAAGGAATGCGAAGAATCCATCCTGATTCTAAAAGACGTCACCAGAGGGAATGACAATCTCTTAGTCATAGGAGCTCCCTTACGAAAGGATAACTCCCTCTACAACTGTGCCGTATTCATCAACAACGGAAAGATCCTAGGTGTCATTCCGAAATCGTTCCTTCCCAACTATGCAGAATTTTATGAAAAAAGATGGTTTTCCGAAGGAAGAGACATCAAAAACGAAACCATCAGAATCGCAAAAGAGGAAGTACCTTTCGGCATTGACCTTCTCTTTGCCGATATCAACTCCTCCGCAGTGGTCGGAGGGGAAATCTGCGAAGATCTATGGGTAGGTGACAAGCCCAGTACAAAAGCATGTCTAAACGGAGCAAACATCATCGTCAACCTTTCTGCAAGCGATGAGAATGTTTCAAAAAGCAAATATCGCAGAGACTTGGTTACAATGCAATCATCAACTTTATATTGTTCCTATCTTTATTGCTCCGCATCCACTAATGAATCCTCCCAGGATCTTGTCTTTTCCGGCCATAATCTGATTGTCGACAACGGAGTCATCGTCAAAGAAACCATCTATCCGACAGAAACTTCCATTTCTGGAATCATCGACCTTGAAAAGGCAAACTACAACAGGATTCACCAGACGACGTTTGAAAACAGGATGGATGGATATCGTAAAATCAAGACAAGCCTTCACCTTTTGTTTGGCGAAGAAACCACTGTCAAAGAAGATGCTGAGCTTCTCAAAAAAGAAGGCTACCTCATCTCACCCTTCCCGTTTGTCCCTCATGGCGAGGAAGAAAGAAAAGAACGATGTCTTGAAATTTTGAAGATTCAGGCCCATGGACTGGCAACCAGGGTCCACAACACCGGCATCAAGACACTCGTCATCGGAATTTCCGGCGGCTTGGATTCCACGCTCGCCCTCCTTGTTGCCGCACAGGCAAGAAAGATCGAACCTGATATCAAGATCATTGCCATCACCATGCCAAGCCAAGGAATGACGACATCCTTGACACTGACAAACGCTCTGAACCTGATGAAAGAACTTGATGTCGAAACCAGGACGATACCTATCAAGAAGACGGTCGAAACGCATTTAAAGGACATCGGGCATCCGCTTGAATATCTCGGCGAAAAAGATACCGCCTATGAAAATGCCCAGGCAAGAATGAGGACCTACATCCTGATGGATGTTGCCAATATGGAAGGAGGACTTGTCGTCGGAACCGGAGACCTGAGCGAACTCGCCTTAGGCTGGTGCACCTACAACGGCGACCACATGTCTATGTATGGCGTCAATGCAGGCGTCCCGAAGACCCTGGTAAAATATATCGTAGCCGCCTATGCCGATACCATCGCCTCGGATAATCTAGCCAAGACGCTCCATTCCATCATCGATACCCCTATCTCCCCGGAACTGACTCCTAGCAACAACAATCACATTGCCCAGAAAACCGAGGAAAGGATTGGAAAATACGATCTCAATGACTTTTTCCTCTTCTATTTCCTCCGTTATGGCTTTTCGCCAAGGAAAATCCTGACTTTGGCTCTCGTCGCTTTCCCTGACTGCTCTTCCTCCTTCTTAAAAGAAAGCCTCGGGAGATTCTACAGACGCTTCTATTCCCAGCATTTCAAAAGAAGCTGTCTTCCTGACAGCGTCAAGGTCGGAAGCGTATCCCTTTCTCCCCGTGGGGACTTCAGAATGTCATCTGACAGCAACGTGGCAACACTTTTGCAGCAGCTTGAAGAAATCAAATAAAAGAGGTTGGAGGAGCATTTTATTTCAGGATATGTTCTTCCAACCTTTTTTGTTCTAGAATTTTATCTCCTTATAGACATGGTCATCAAGAAGATCCAGCAACTTTACCCCATCATCATCCATCAGGATATACGAATGATGTCCATCCTTGGGAAGGGAAACACTTCCCGGATTCATGAGAATCAAATTTCCTTTCTTCTCAAGGACACCGATATGGGTATGTCCTTGAAGAAAGATATCGCCAGGATGCTTAGGCAGGTTATCGAAGGAAAAATGATGCCCATGGGTCATGACGATTTCTTTGCCGAAGGCAAAGACCGTGGCGATGTCAGAAATCGGAAAATCACTGACCCACTGATCTACTTCACTCTCGCAGTTTCCTTTGACAGCGATGATCTTATCAGCATACTGGTTGAGAAGAGCGACGACATCCTTGGGAGAATATTCTTCCGGAGGAACGTTCCTTGCACCATTATAATAGAAATCACCGCAAAGAAGAATCTTGTCAGGATGATACATCCCCACCTTCTCAAAGAACATCTTCCCGTATTTATAGCTGCCATGGATGTCCGAACCAATCAAAAATGTCATATCTCTTTTCCTTTCTAGAATTTCAACGAATGAATCACGGCTTTCGAATTGAAGTCCATCACTCTCATCCCTTCCTCATCCATCACCATGTAAGAATGATAATCATCCCTGGGTCTGGCAAGAGAGCCAGGATTGGCAATGATCTGTCCATTGTTGTTCTGATAAATCATGGATTGGTGTGAATGGCCCATGAGCATGATGTCAAATGGCTTATCATAATTATAAGGATTGAAGTAATGGCCATGTGTCAATACGATGAATTTCCCGAACTGATAATCAAACGTGATATAAGGCAAAGGGAACCTGGCCAAGTCGTCCTCCTCATATCCATCACAGTTGCCCTTGACGGCAAGAATCTTCTCCGAAAGAGGATTCAAAATACGGATGGAATCGGCAAGAGTATCGCCTAGGATATACAGTTTGTCAAAATTGTCCTCCCTGAACAGGGAAACAACAGCCTTCGTATATTCGACATCATTGTGAAGATCGGAAATAACCATGATTTTCATTGCAGAAGTATTATAATGTTTTTCATTCATGCTGTCACCAGAAAGGATATCACTTATGAAAACTGCCTTTGCCTCCGATTTTGACAATACCCTATACTTCAGAGACGGATTCCAAAAGGACGATATCATCGAAATCCAGAAGAAGCAGAACGAAGGACTGCTCTTCGGTGTCTGCACGGGAAGAAGCCTGAACGGAGTCCTGATACCGACAAAAGGAAAAATAAACTATGACTTCTATATCGTTTCCACCGGCTCTTTGATTCTGGATGGTGACCAAAAAATACTATATTCCAAGCCGATACCAAGGGATGCCATTGAGAAAATCAATGACCTCTATGCCACAAAATATAACATCGCCTACAACAGCGGATATGATTTCTATTCTCTTTATGACGACTATGAAATCATGCATTCGATTCAAAGCCTACATGAGTTACCACCAATTTTATATGGAATCTCATTTTTGAGCGAAAGCATATGCAAAGCTAAGGAGATATGTGAGCATCTCAATGAAACCATCTCCGTTTCCGCCTATAACAATGGTCCATTCGTAGACATCACCTCCAAAGGTTCTTCCAAAGGAATGGCATTGAAGATATTCAAGAGCATCAAATCTATCGACGTGATGGCCTGCATGGGTGATTCCTACAATGACATGACGATGCTCAAGGAAGCAGACCTTTCTTTCACGTTCCCTTCTTCACCGGAAGAAGTCAGGCATGCTGCTTCCCAAATCCGTCCATCACTGAAAGAAGCATTCAAAACGCTGTAAACAAAAAGACCGGCTTCCATATAGGCAATCCATGGAAAACGGTCTTTTTCAATATTACTTGAGTCTGGCAGCAATGTCCCTGGCAACAGAGACACCCGTAGCAGAAGCCTGCATGAGGCCTCTGGTAACGCCTGCGCCATCACCGATGGCATAGAGACCTTCGATATCGGTCATAAAGCGATTGTCGACCTTGATCTTAGAAGAATAGAACTTGACTTCAACGCCATAGAGAAGCGTATTCTTGCTATATAAGCCAGGAGCAATCTTGTCAAAAGCCTTCAAGGCTTCGACGATACAGGTAAGCTGGCGATGCGGAAGGACAAAGGAGAGGTCCCCCGGAACAGCCGTCTTCAAAGTCGGAATGGTCGTAGACTTAGCCAACCTCGAGGCGGTCGTCCTGCGTCCTTTGAGAAGATCGCCGAGCCTCTGGACCATGATTGGTCCACCGGTAAGCATGTTGGCAAGCTTGGCAATATACTGACCATATTCGATAGGTTCATGGAAAGGTTCCGTGAACTTGGTGGAGACAAGAACGGCAAAATTGGTGTTTTCCGTCCAAAGCTTTGTATCACCATAGGAATGGCCATTGACGACGGCAAGTCCGCCTTCATAGTGTTCTTCGGAAACGACACCGCCCGGATTCATGCAGAAAGTTCTGACCTTGTTCTCATAGGTATCGGCATAATAGACAAGCTTTGCTTCATAAAGAACCTTGGTGAGCTTATCCATGACAGAATTCGGACATTCGACACGGACACCGATATCCACCTCATTGTTGGTATTGACGAGGCCAAGCTTGGCAGCTTCCTTGCTGAGCCAATCGGCACCACCTCTTCCCGGGGCGACGACGATATGGTCGGAATAGACAACTTCTTCGTCCTTCCCTCTTGTCTGTATTTTGACACCGACGGCCTTGTTTCCTTCCTTAAGGATATCATGGGCACTGGTCAGTTCAAGGAAAGTCGTATTTGTCTTTTCGACAAGGTAATCATGCATGCCGATAAGAACGCTCAATGCTCTTTCCGTGCCGAGATGTCTAACCGGGCATGGTACAAGATGAATGTTATATTTAGAACATTCGTATGCAATTTCATCAACTCTGGGGTCATTGTCGCCGAAGACTTCCGTGCTGGCACCGAACTTGAGATAATACTGGTCGGCATCATGGATAAGTTCCATCGCCTTCTCATGTCCTACATATTCATTGATATGTCCGCCGACTTCATCGTTCAAAGAAAGCTTACCATCGGAAAAGGCGCCGGCACCGGCCCATCCGTTCATGATGGCGCACGGGTCACAGTGGACACAATGTCCAAGCTTTCTAGCCGGGCAGGTACGCTGGGCAAGATTTCTTCCCTGATCGACAATCAAAATTCTAGCATCCGGTTTTTTGGCCGTGAGTTCCAAGGCAGTGAAAATACCTGCCGGGCCAGCCCCGATGATGATGGCATCATAACGATTTTGTTCCATTCCAAACCCTCCAACAAAAAGAACGGGGATTATTATACTATATGAAAGCCCTTCACAAAACGAAAATCGGCTGAAAACTCTATCAATGAACTTTCTCTTCCATTTTCATCATCCGTATCCTATAATACTAGACAATAACCAAAAAGCAAAATTGATTTTTTGTTGTATTCATTTTTTTGTTCGATTGAATTTCATGTCACACATATTTTCATCAGATATCTTTAACAATTTTAATTTTCGGATAGAGTTGTAAAACCATCCATTTAAAGCAATCCCCCAACTATTGACAATTAAATCCGAAATCGGATAAACTATTTTACCTGAGGTTTTGAAATGGCACGCATCGATGAATTGAACCAAACATACAATGAACGAGACGCAATTTATGACAGGATATCTCTTTTATCCGGTCTTTCCGATCTTTCCTTCCGGATTTTGTATTACATCCGCATCGTGAAAGACAAGGAATGGTTGCAGTCCGAAATAGCGGATACGTATTTCAAATCCAGGAAATCCGTCAACTCCTCCGTCGAAAAGCTCACGAAGGAAGGAATCATCATGCTGTCTGCCAATCCCGGGAAAGGCAATCGCAAGACACTTGTATTGACGGCAAAAGGAAAGGAATTCTGCAAACGATGGATCGATCCCATCATAAACGCAGACAACCAGTCATTTCTAAGACTCAGTCCGGAGGAACAGGACATCTATTTGAAATTAGAAAAAAAGGCACTTCGCCTGTTCAAGGAAGAACTTGACAAGACCGGATTGCCGGAAGGGACGAAAAAATGAAAAAAGAAGCAGTACGTATCTCCGATCATTTTACATTCAAACGCATTTTTAAAATGACCATCGCACCCATCCTGATGATGGTATTTTCTTCGTTATATTCCGTTGTCGACGGATTCTTCGTCTCCAACTTTGCTGGCAAAAATGCCTTTACCGCCGTCAACCTCATCTTTCCTGTCATCATGATCGTTGCAGGCATCGGCTTTATGTTTGGAACCGGCGGAAGCGCCTTTGTCTCCGCATTGCTAGGAAAGAAGGAAGAAGAAAAAGCACAGAAAGCTTTTTCCATGACCATTTATTTTGCCTTTTTGTTCGGCTTGGTACTATCCATGATCATCTTTTTTTGTATCGATCCGATTGTCCATGGCCTTGCATCGATAAACGAAAGCACAAGCGAGGAAACCATACAATCCGCCATACTCTATGGAAGGATCATGATGGCAGGTGAATGCTTCTATATCCTCCAGAATGCATTCCAAAGCTTCTTCTCGGTAGCCGAGAAGCCTGCTCTCGGCTTCATATTCACATTGTTTGCCGGGCTTGCCAACATGTTTTTCGATTTCCTCTTCGTCGGTGTACTGAAACTTGGCATCTCAGGAGCAGCCGCAGCCTCCCTCATAGGAATGGCCGTCGGTTCCATCGGACCATTCCTCTATTTCACCATCAACCGCAAGAATCTCATCCACCTCGGACGTCCGGAAGCCAACATCAAGGACTTGCTTCAAATCATGAGCAACGGAAGCAGCGAATTCATTTCCAACATCTCCACTTCCATCGTATCCATGGTATTCAACATCCAGCTTCTCAGGCTCCTCGGCGAGAACGGAGTCTCGGCCTATGGCATCATCATGTATGTCAGCTTCATCTTCATGGCAATCTTCTTAGGCTATTCCATCGGAATGGCTCCGGCAGTCGGCTACAACTATGGTGCCAACAACAAAGCAGAATTGAAGAACATCCTCCGTAAGAGTCTTCTCATCATCGGCATCACCGGCGGAGTGATGGTCGGACTCTCCGAAGCCATGGCCATACCATTTTCCAGAATATTCTCAAGCGGATCCGAAGAACTTCAGCAAGTAGCATCGACAGCCATGCGAATCTATTCGATTTCCTACCTTTTCTGCGGATTCTCCATCTATGGTTCTTCCTTCTTCACCGCTCTCAACAACGGCATGATATCCGCACTGATATCCATCCTGCGCACTTTGGGATTCCAGCTTGTCTCTGTCATCATCCTTCCATTGACGATTGGCGTCAACGGAATCTGGTTATCAATGGTCGTCGCCGAAATCGGTTCCTTCTTCATGACCATCATATTCCTTCTCATCAAGAAAAAAAGATACAGCTATTAGTTCGATGCCCATCGGAGCACATCTCCAAAGGGCATTTTTCGTATGACATTCATCGATATCTTACCTGTTGGGGACGTGATGAAACGGTCCCCATCATTGAACCCTATAGCGCCAAAAGGTAACCCCGTGAGGGTTTCCAAAAAAAAGACCCTGCTCGAAGGCAGAGCCTAGTATTAGCTGAATGGTGGGGTCGAAGGGACTCGAACCCTCACGGTCTCCCATTAGAACCTGAATCTAACGTGTATACCAGTTTCACCACGACCCCAACAGCTAAAAGATTTTACGATAAAGTTCGTCATTATTCAAGAGTTTACTTCTTCCCGGTAAAAAAAGATACGATGGATTCCCATAGCTTCTTCCACCAATTGCAGAATCTCTGCCACCAATTCAGGCTCGTCTCTCCTGAAGATGTCCCATCGGAATCCATGCCATCTTTTATGGCATCCTGAAGTCCGGTATCATCATCGGATATGACCTCGATGGTCAAATCCACAATCTGGCTTGTCCCATCATCAGCAAAATACTGCATGGTCGCATAATGCTTTCCGACGCCGAGGCGATTTGAAATTTCTTCGCCATCGACGAGATTGGATGAAGTATAATTTTTATCCTCCAAGATATTCTCCCTTATCAAAGACTGAATGATTTCCTTCTCTGATGGAATGTTCCCCTTGGTGAACGTCAAGAAGCTCTCCTTGACAAAGAAGACCGGAGTGTTCGGTTCTACGACAAATATCTTGATGGTAGATGTCGTCTTGTTTCCGCTTTTGTCGGCCGCAGAGATCGTGAATTCATATTCCCCGGGCTTATCATAACTGTTGGTATAGGTATTCACCTCTACCATCGGAGTGATCCTTCCATCGATTTCATCCTCGCAGGTAAACAGATTCAACAGCCTATCCGTCGTCATGATCTTATCCGAAGGGATGGTCAATTCGCTTTGTGTTGTCTCGATGACCGGTGCAACATCATCGATAAGTTCAAGGAAGAAGGGATATTCCGATTTGTTGTCCGATGAATCCTTGGCTACAATCTTTGCCTGGAAAGTCCCGATTTTGTTCATAAGCAAGGCATTCCCATCCGCATCCAGGATAGATACATCGCACTTTTCATCATAATTATCCTGGATATCAAAATATTCATCGATGAAGCCAGCATCAAAGGATTGCTTATAGGAAGATGTGATTTTCTCCTTGGCCTCCTTCATGTAGATCAACGGTCCCATCTTGTCCTTGACCGTAAGATGAAGGACGATGGTTCCTTTCCTGCCAGCGGAATTCTCAACTGAAATCGTCAGATCAAACTTGCTGCCGACATGGGCTATATCGCCTGTATGGAAGTAATCATCCGGATCATAGATTTCAGTGACATGGTCTTGAAGATTGTCTTGCTCATCCTTGACAAGGAAGCAGGAAAGAAGATAGTTCTTGGAAAATCTTGAACCATATTGGGAGATAAGGTTATATTCCTGATGGGATCCGATCTTCTTGGTGTAATCATATCTCGTGCAATCATTGCCTTCATACTTTTTCTTTGCACAGTTCACAAAACCGATTTTCCCATTTTCAATGAAGGCAGCTACATTGGTGTATGTCTGAGGAACGGCACCATAATGAAAACGGACATAGTTAATCTTTTCTCCTTGAAAAACATTGACGCTCATATTCAGGATGTTGTCTGTCGTGACGATTGTAGTATGACATCTTCCCGTCGAATCACAATGTGCCCAGCCACTGATGGGACTTGCAAAAAGTTCACTGAACCTATTCACTCTTTCCAGCTTGACGATATCCTCCGTCGTCCCATCTGCCTTGAGAACAGAACACTCATAGCCAAGTTCCATCATCATTGAAGAAGAAGGAAAGTCATAGGGATTGCTTTCGAAGACGACACTGAAATTGATAGTGGCGGAACTTCTGGAGACTTTGAAATCCATTGGAGGAATATTCTTTCCGTTGACATCTCCTGCCTTTCCACCGATTTCAACAATTCCAGAATCTGGATAATTGCCATAATAGCCTACCGGCAACAGATTCATTCCATATTTTTCCGTATCATAGTCAAAGGCATTGAGGTTTCCGCCCTCACACACTTTCGTATACACCTGATCAAACTGCATCTTTCCTTTTTGGTCTTTCAAATAATGAGGTGTGATAGCGATAGCGGCAAAAAGCTAATAAAATCAATGGTTTTGCGGACAGCGGATAGACAGGGAATGTGTTAAAAACTGAATACGCACACAAACGGCGTTACCTTAACCCCTTTGGGGGAGAAAGTAACGCCGTTTTTTTATGCCCGCAGGAAAGGAGGTGCAGCCGGAATGTATTTCACAAAGGGCAAGCAGCGGGCGTTTGAATTGCTCATGCAGCAGAAGCCGGGATTTGACCGCTATCAATCCGGTTGTGCCGGAGATGATGAAGATTGCGGCACTTGCCGTTTCTACCGCCCCGGGTGGAAATATGAGTTTTGCGTTTTCAAAGAGTGTCCCTATTGCCCCGGCAAAAGGACGCGGAAAACGCACGCCAGCATGGACAAATAGACGGGCAAAAGCCCTTGTGCCATGCGGCTTTGCAGACGCGAAAACGGCAAAGGGCATATTGCAATACCAAAACAGCCGAAAACGGCTTTCTAATTGTCCACGCATACCAAGAGAGGAAGTGAGGAAATATGGCAGTTTTCAGAGTGGAGCGAAATACGGGATATACCGTTATGAGCAACCACCACTTGCGAAACAAGGAATTGTCCTTAAAGGCAAAGGGCTTGTTGTCGCAAATGCTTTCGCTGCCCGAAGATTGGGATTATACCCTTGCGGGCTTATCCCATATCAACCGGGAGAAGATCGACGCAATCCGCGAAGCGGTAAAGGAACTCGAAAAAGCCGGATATATCGTGCGCAGCCGGGAGCGCGACGAAAAGGGACGCTTGCGGGGCGCAGATTACGTCATATACGAGCAGCCGCAGCCGCGAGAGCCGGAAGCAGCTACCAGCGGCGGACAGCCGCCTATATTGGATTTACCTACATTGGAAAATCCAACATTGGATAATCCAACGTTGGAAAAACCTACGCAGGAAAAACCTACGTTGGAAAATCCAACGCAATTAAATAAAGATATATCAAGTAAAGAACAATCAATTACTGATTTATCAAGTACCCATTCCATTCCTTTCCATTCCCTAAATCCCTTGCCTTATGAGCAGGACGAAGCGGCTACGCCGCCGGAAAGGAAAAGAACGGAAGCGAAAACAAACAGCGCAATAGAGATTTATCGGGAAATCATCAAAGACAACATCGACTATGACATTCTCATTCAAGACCCCAAAATGGATAAAGACCGTTTGGACGAGATTGTAGAAATCATGCTGGAAACCGTCTGCACAGCCCGAAAG
>JAJVUU010000142.1 GCA_021621525.1 Caryophanales bacterium | reverse complement strand
GGATGTATACGGCCAATACCATGGCGACAGCGATCGAGGTCCTTGGGATGAGCTTGCCAGGTTCCTCTTCTCACCCTGCTGAATCAGCTGATAAAAAAGCCGATATCGAAGAAGCGGGTCGTGCAGTTGTCAAGATGTTGGAAATGGGACTGAAACCATCTGACATCTTAACTCGTGAAGCCTTTGAAGATGCGATTACAGTGACTATGGCGCTGGGTGGCTCCACCAATGCGACCCTTCACTTGCTCGCGATCGCTCATGCGGCTAATGTGGACTTGACGCTTGAAGACTTCAACGATTTCCAAGAGCGCGTACCTCACTTGGCAGACTTGAAACCTTCAGGGAAATATGTCTTCCAAGACCTTTACAATGTCGGTGGTGTGCCAGCTGTCATGAAATACCTTCTGAAGAATGGTTTCCTTCACGGGGATCGTATCACCTGTACTGGTAAAACAGTAGCTGAGAACTTGGAAGCCTTTGCTGATTTGACACCAGGTCAAAAAGTCATCATGCCACTTGAAAATCCAAAACGTGCGGATGGTCCATTGATCATCTTGAAAGGGAACTTGGCTCCAGAAGGAGCAGTTGCCAAAGTATCAGGTGTGAAGGTCCGTAACATCACGGGTCCTGCTAAGGTCTTTGACTCTGAAGAAGCTGCCATTGAAGCCGTTCTTTCAGACGAGATCGTGGATGGCGACGTTGTTGTTGTTCGTTTCGTAGGACCTAAGGGTGGTCCTGGTATGCCGGAAATGCTGTCCTTGTCATCTATGATCGTCGGGAAAGGCCAAGGAGATAAGGTGGCCCTCTTGACAGACGGTCGCTTCTCAGGTGGGACTTATGGTCTCGTTGTTGGTCACATTGCGCCTGAAGCTCAGGTTGGTGGCCCAATCGCCTATCTCCATACAGGGGATCTGGTAACAGTTGACCAAGATACCAAAGAAATCACCATGCACGTTTCAGACGAAGAGTTAGCAAAACGCAAGGCTGAAACAACCTTGCCACCACTGTATAGCCGTGGGGTTCTGGGTAAATATGCCCACATCGTTTCTTCAGCAT
>JAJVUU010000017.1 GCA_021621525.1 Caryophanales bacterium | reverse complement strand
ATATATAATAGATTTAACCAAAAAGAGGTATATTTGATTATGGACAACAAGAAAAGGAAGTTCAGCGTCGTCGCTCTTGCGACAATCATGAGTTTTGTCATGGTCGGATGTCAAAGAGGAACGGCTGCCGGAGGAAACCAGGGAAACGGACCTTTTGCTCCGGGTGTTTCGGATAACGGCAATTCAGGAAATGTCGGTTCCGATACAAAAGAATCGACGGAAGAAGCGGTAAGCTCCTCCCGGTCTGACGAGACCATCGCTCCGACTTTCCTTGGGATGAAGATTCTCAACGGATTGAGTCTGGAAGCAAAGAAGACAGCACAGGATAAGTTTACTATCGCTGATTTCGTAGAGCTTCCCCAGGCGACCAAGGATGAGGATGGCAGTGCGGAATTCTTCGTGAATCCGTCTGAGACCATGAAGGTCCTTGTCTGCTTCTCTAACCCTGACAAAGTCAGCTTCTCTTCTCTTACCGTCAACCTTAGTTAATTCCAAATCTAGCACTACACCGACAGACCGAGTTCCGACCGGATTTCGTCCATCGTCATGCTTCCCTTTATCGTTATCCCGAAAAAGCCGAAATATTCCTTCACTTCCTTCATCGGCGTATCGATATAGACCGTATCCCCGTCCTTCATGCACATCAGCGTCGAGCATCCGGAAAGTACCTCGGAAACGGTTATCTGGTTCAGGGGAAGAAGGTCCTTCGGCTTTCTTCCCTTTTTCTTTCCGTCTTCGCTATAGCGGCACTTTGCCTCGGACATCTCCTTCCTGAACAGGGTGTACAGGATCGTCGATATCATGTCTGACAGTATCTTTCCCCGTACGCTTCTGTCATCCCATTTGCATAAAGGAAGCAGTCTTCTTCCTTCCTTGGAATCCTTGAAGAAGTTCTCTATGTGCGTCCTTCCGAAATATTCGTCCAGGGTTTTCTTCTCGTCGTATCCGTAGTTGGACAGAAGGACGAAGTAGCCGCCTTCCATGAGATATCTTTTCCTTTCGTTTTCCGGTTTCACATCGAATTCCTTCTTCGCCCTGCCGTCTTCGCTCATCCTGATTTCCGCTTTCTTCATGCCGGATTCCGCATTGTCCTTGTCGATGTAGCTGTAGGCATCGATTGCGACGTCACCGAACAGCTCTGTCTGCTTCCTGACCGCAACATAGTTGTGGCCGTTCCTTACGAATATCCTGTCGGGATTGTTGTATTCCTTCTCGACCGAATCGAAGAGTTCCTGGTAAGGATATCCCTTCCTTTCCGGCATCCTGATGATCAGCTTCCTGCCGTCATTGATGGAACCGAGAAGTTCCTTGGAGGAATATCCGGCATCGAGAACCATCGATTTTATCGATATTTTTAGGCTTTTCTCGACATCGGTCAGTTCATCCTTCAGGTTGTTCACATCGAGGACGTTGCCCGGTATGATGTCGTACCAGACAGGTAGCCCGCTTTTCTGGTCGAGGACGAAGGCAAGTCTTATCTGGGTACAGGAGGAACCTGTACCATGGCAGCACAGCCTGCTCATGGGGTTGTCGCTGTCGGTCGGGATGGGAGTGGAATCGACGTAGACCGAGGTTCCGAAATCCCTGTCCTTCTTCTTCATCATGGCTACGAACCTGCGGAAGAACGAAACCTTGAGGCTGTCATCGCCGAGGGCGTTGAAATAGTATTCGTCGTACCTCAGGGAATCGGGACTCACATTGCCCAGGAAATAGGAAAACATGGATTTTCCGATGAAATTGGCACAGGTCATCTTCGATCCGTCGGAGGCAAAGGAATACAGGACATGTGCCAAGGCCCTTGTGAACAGTTCCTTTCCGAACACATCCTTCAGAAGCCCTGTGATTCCGTATTTGCAAAGACAGTGAAGGGACAGATAGGCATCGCCGAATACGGAATGGATCAGAGGCCGGAATTCCGCCTTCGTCCCCTTGAGCCTGGCATCATCTGTTTCCACGAAGGAGAATGTATCCTCCTTGGAATCGTAGGATACGAGACCTCTGGTCGGAGACTGGAAGATCCCGGACTTCCTGTCATCGGAAAGCCATAGGACTTTTCCGAGCGATTCGATGTTCACCTGCCTGGAATGGTGCCTGGCATCCTTTTGGTAGACGCTCTTGGCAACGGAAGCCGAGCCGGAGAGGATGGTTCCCTCACTGCTTCTCTTTATGTTCTGCGTTCGAATGAAAGCCATAATCGCCTCACTTATGTAGTGCTTGTTAGCACTACATAAGTATATCACAAACCAAAAGAAAAAGATGGGAATCAGGCATGAATGCGAGAAATATCCCATCTTTTCATATACTTCCGGATGTAGTGCTAACTTTTCAAATAACTAAGGGTCAATGGCACAAAGTTCGAAAGCCAGGCTCTGGTCAAAGATGATGAGGGCGTCATTCTTGAAATCAAGGCTCCGGAGACTTCCGGTGTCTTCGAGCTTTCTTTAGACAGCGCCGTCTATCTCAAGAAGGACAACAGCCTCGGTGTCCTTGATGTCACTGATGCCAAGAAGACCAAGGTCGCTGCTTCCTATCACACTGCTCCTAGTGCGACGGTCGTGAACAAGGAAGTAGGGGCAACCAGTGCTTCCTATACTTTCAAATTCAGTAATCTGGATGCCTTGACGACGAAAGACAAAGTCTTGGTCTATCTTTCCGATGGACTTAAGCAGATTGGTGAAGCAAAGGAAATCGATCTGCAGAATCCTAGCGTCGAATTTGATAACCTTCAGATTGAAAGTACATACCAAGTCGGTGTCGCTGTTCCGTATGACCTTCTTGATGGAAAAGGAAACCGATATGGATGGGCTTTTGCTGATAGCTTTGATACACAAAGCATCTTCTCCTTTGAAAATGTCACTGCAACCAAGAATGCCATTTCCTTCGGTGTAAAGAGCATCGACGAAAAGGTCAGCATTTCCAAGGTCTCCCTCTTTGACGGAGAGACGGAAAAGAGTTCTATCCTCGGAAGTGCTCTTACTGAAAATAATTCCTTTGGTGAACTTCTTTCCGATCATGATTATTCCTTGGTTTTGAATTATGTCTATCTGGATAGTGCCCGCTTCATCAAATATGACATCAAGACGCTTGCCATGAGCGTACCGCTTGTCTTTGGAAGTGCAAAGGCTTCTTGCGAGAGCCTTGATTACAATCTCTCCATCTCGGATGCCGATGATATCCTCCAGATGGATTCAATCGTGCTTTTCTCCGGAGACACTCAGATCAGGGAACTGGATAAGACCAAGACTTCAGATTCTATTACGGACCTTGTTCCTGATACGGATTACACCATCAAGGTCAGTTATTCCTATGACCTCAATGACGGAACCGGAATGAAGAGTGCGGTTTCCACCATCGCCGTGAAGACCAAGGCCTATGTTGCTCCGACCGTTTCTCTCAGCGTCACATCTGACAAGACTTCCGTCGGATATCAGATTGAAGTCACGGAGAATAATGCTGATTTGACCACCTTCGGAATGGATTCGGTTGCCCTTCTTGATGCGGATGGCAATGCCCTTGGCTATGTCGTCGATGCTCAGTTGGAAGGATCGTTTGACAATCTTTATTCTGATGAAGCCTATTCCATCAAACTTGAATATCACTATAACCTGAAGGATAAGAAAGGCAATGCCGAGGATGGACTTTATCATGAAGAAAAGACCATCCAGATCAAGACGAAGACGATGGACAAACCTTCTGTCAGCATCGTCGAACCATCTGTCGACAACGATACCATCAAAGGTAAGATTGCCGTCAATGAAGACTTCAAGAATCAGGTATCTGAAGTAAAGGTTGAACTTTACACCAAGGATGAAGAGACTCAGGAAGACAAGCTTGTCGTTTCTACCATCGGAAGGGAATATGAGTTTACTGACCTTGCTTCCCTGACGAATTATCGTATTCAGGTGACGTATCAGTATTTCATGAATACGAAGAATGAGACGACTCCGTTTACAGGCAGCGTGGCGACGAGCGTCAAGACGACACCTTCCTTTGAAATCACGGAATTCAAATTGAGTAACAGTGATGAAATACGTGATGGTGATGAAATCTATGCTTATGTGAAGTTCACAAGCAATGTCGATTATGACAAGCTGAAGATTGTATGTGCCTACATCAACGGCATCGAAATTCCTTTTGAAGAGACTGGGGATACGAACGGTTCTATCCGTATGAAAGTCAATACGGACAATATAGGCAAACTTATTGAGAAGGAAGGCGGCAAAGTTGATATCACCTTTGATAAAATCAAGGTTCAGGATACCTCAGATAATGAAACATATATGATTTCCATGATGAACGGCAACAACGTCGTCAAGGATGTCATGATCTTTGGAAACTGCTATATCAAGAATGCTGACTTTGTCGACAAGGACAACAAGGTCATCGACTACTTCACCAACACGGATGAAGCCTATGTCCTTCTTGATCTCTATAATCCGACTGGATACAAGGTCGATTCCCTCACTGTCGATGGAAAAGTAGTTACGGATGTCGAAATGCTTGAAAACGGAACGAAAGCTCGTTTCAAGGTCGATAATGGTGATAAGTCTGGATTTGTAACGAAGAAGATTACCAATATCAAATACTCTTCTGACATATTGAATTCTGAAGGTAATCCATATCATGACGAACTCGATCAGACAAAGACGGCTTCTGCCATGTATCTTGTCAATCCTGAGACTGTCCATGTCAAGACGGAAAATGACTTCAGGAACATCACCGGAAGCAACATCTATATTCTTGACAACAATCTTGATCTTGAAAAATACTATGACCATAAAGAGTATTCGGAAAGACGATTCGATGGTGTCTTTGATGGAAATGGATATGCGATTGAGAATTATGGCTATCGTGGAACGGCAAGGAACAAGAATATCAACTATGCCATGTTCAACAAAGGTAACATGGTCGTCACCAATCTCAAACTTAGCAATGCCTACTTCAGTATCACGATGAAGAATCTTGCCGACAATGCCAGCTACAATGGTGTCTTAGGCGGCATCATCGGAAATTCGGATGGTTCCATCATCAGCAATTGTATGGTAGACAAGTATTCTTCCTTCCGCCTTGACAATCAGACTGGAAAAGGCGACGGCTATATATGGACGGGCACTTATCTCGGCGGACTTGCCGGAAGACTTGGCGAGAGCTCCTATATCAGGAACAGCTACAACGAAGCAACCATCAAGGGCGATGGCTATGTCGGCGGACTTGCCGGTGACTTCGAAGGCAAGATGCAGGACTGCTACAATGTCGGTAAGATCGATGCCAATATGAAGGCCTCCATCGGTGCTCTCATCGGCTACAACGGAAGAATGATCTACGACGACAACATTCGTGACTTCGTTATCTCTGACTGTGTCAACCTTGGACCTGACAGGAGCTACTACACCAACAGGATTGCTTTGATCTATAGTGCAAGAGATTATAGCAATCTCTTCGAAAACTGCTACAACCTTTCCAAATTATATATGCAGGGAACAGATGCAAAGACTGGTGTCAAGGAAGTCAAGAGCTATCAGCTTGATGCGACTTTCTTCAACGAAACACTCGGCTGGAGCGAAAATGTCTGGGACTTCGACAAAGTGGACTATAAGACAAAATCTTATCCGACGTTGAAGGCGTTCAACAAGTAACCGCGATTCGGAGGAAATCTATCATGAATAAAAATGCCGGCAGGTATGTTTTGGAAGGAGCTAAGGACGGAGTTTCTTATCTCATCCATCATTTCAGCAAAGTCTTCGTCTTCTGGGTGCTCGAGATCGTCAATATAATCTCTGAAGTTACGCTTTTCATGGCTCCGGTCATGCAGAAATTCTATCCTCAGTTCTGTAAGATGGTTTCTGATAGCAAGGAAGCCGTCCTCTCCAAAGGGTTTGACCAGTCGGATGATAAGAAGGGATATCGTTCCCTTCTTCTCTTCAACATCCTTTGGCTTCTCTTCACGCTTGCCGGCATTGCCTTGATTCTTGGTATTGCCTTCTTGCTTCAAACGCTCATCATGAACATCTATGTCAATTCCTATGTCAATGGAATATATCCGCAGGATGAGTTTGCAGCCTTCCAGTCTTTCACAAACTATCTTTACATTCCCTTCCTGGTCATCGCTGCCGTCTATCTGATTTTTGCCTTGCTGATTCGTCAGTGCGGTATCTATGCATCTTATAAGAATCCTGGACTGGGTGTTTCTGATATCATCTACAATGCTTTTCTGATGATGCATAAGAGAGGTTGGAAGCTTTTGGTCGTCAACATTCTTTTCATACTTGAAATCCTGACTTTTGCCGTCATCGTGGTTCTTCCGGTCTTCCTTGTCAGCTATTTCATCTCTCCGGACTACGGCTATGATGATACGTCTCTTGCCTTATTCATCGAATGGATTCTGATTGCTGTCTTCAGTGTACTTGCCATCATCGTCATCCCCTTCCTTTTTACCAGCTATCGTCTTGGCATCCACAAGCTGATGATGGACTGCTGTCCGTCTGACAATACCGTCGTTGCCTTCAAGAAGTCCGAGAACAAGGACAACCTTTCTGATCTCATCCCACTTACTCCGGTCAGCACTCCGGAAGGCGAGGTCACCTATGTGAGCATGGAAAAGAAGCAAAAGAAGAACAAGGACGGCAACCTATGAATATTCTCATCGGAATTCTGCTTCTTGTCGTTTTTATATTGTCTTTTCTGGTTTTCACCTTCGTCGTCCTTCCAAGGATGACAAGGAAATATCACTTCCTTAAAGATGTCCGTCCTGGTGTCATGGCGGATGATTTCCTTTCCTATATTCCGGAGCAGGGCAGTGCGGATTACATCGAAAAATATGGTATCTCCATCAATCGTCGTACTCAGACGAAGTTTGCCAGCATCAGTTTCAAGAAGGATGTCCATCAGATTTCCTTTTTCATCGTCTGCTTTGATGTATTGAATCATCCTTTTGATATCGTGAAGGTCAATCTTTATGATGCTGAGTTTGATTCCTCTCACCTAATCAGGATTCCTGTGAAGACAGCGGCTCTCTATATCCAGGTCACCAGTGCCGGAAGCGAGAAGTTTGATGATACACTGCCGATTTATATCCCGTATAAGCAGCATGTCGTCACATCCCTCATCTACGGACTTTTGGTTGCCCTGTCCGGGAGTGCCCTTCTTGGAGGATTGGTCTTGGTAGACTTGATCAGTAGTTCCTGGAACAATCCGAAGTTCTGGTCTATCTTTCTTTCTGCCTTGTTTGTCGTTGCAGCCGTGGCATGTTACCTTATCCTGACAATCACGGATAAGAAGTACATGGGATTGGAGGATGAAGAATGAGCAAGACAAGATTTGTATCTTCTTATTCCTACAGCACTCTTTTGGATTCCCAGGCTCCTCTTTCCGGATATGATATGTATGAGGATGACAGCCATCGTTTTGCCATCCTTACCTTCTACAACAATTCCAGTGTGCAGATTCTGTCTTTCAAAGTAAAATTCGTCTTCTTTGATGTGAATCATGATTTCATCTCCGAATCCGTCTTCAAGGTAGTTCCCCAGAATTTCTATTCCCATAGGAAATATACCCTCAATGATCCTTTGATCATGCCAAAGGAAGCCGATGGCTTCAACTTTGAAATTTTGGATGTCGAGAAGGTTTCGGCAAAGCAGATACGCCGTGAGAGGCTGAAGTATATCGTCGTCAAAGACGGCAGTGTCTTTACCAAGCCAAAGACCGAACATTTCTCCAGACGCTTCCTTCTTCTTGGAGGCATCGCCTTCCTTGCGGCTTTGTCTTCCATCTGCTTCGGATTCATCAGCAAGGCTTCAAATGGTTCCGGAAGCAATAATTATGGTGACAACAATGGCGACGTGGTATCAGGTTCTGTCATAACTCAAAATGGTATTCGTTATCGTCTTGAACTCTTGGATGGATGGATTGTCGAAGGTGTGGATGATTTCGTGGATTATGTCAATATTTCAAGTGATCTTATCAAAGGATACCCAGTCTATGGCATTCAGTCTAGTGCATTCAAGGGTAACAGAAACATTCGAGCAGTTGATATCAATGTCACATCTGGTATGAAGTTCACCATCGAATCTGGTGCATTCCTGGATTGCACATACCTCAGCAAGGTTACAATGGAGAATGTCTCTCTCATCGAGAAAGAGGCATTTGCCAATTGCGTGAATCTGCAGTCCTGCTATATATCTACTTCGGATATGATGTCGGGCAAAGTTCATGATTATGCTTTTGATGGATGTAAAAGTCTTGAAATGGTCCATATTTCTGGAAATATATCCTTCTCTGAGAATGCCTTTCCGAAATGGACGGAAATCAAGAAATATTGATAGGAGGCAAGTATGAACGTTAATGATTATAACGATGGCAAGGATGACAATCTTGCTGCTGAAATCGAAGATGTAAAGACGCTTGCCGGCTATCGTAAGGAACACCAGAAGGTCATGACAAGACGTGGAAACGTCCTTTGTACATTTGCCTCTGTTTCAGGCGTCATGGTCGAACTGTTTGCCTTTGTGTTCATGGTTCTTGCCTTCACTGCCTTCAAGAATGACCCAAATAAGTACAACATGCTTTTGATTGCCGGTCTTTCCATGGCCTTGGGACTTTTGATTTCCATCTTTTCCGCCATCGCCAAGAAGAGAAGAAGAAAACATGATCTCTATGTCGTCCCTGCTGGTGAAATGGAATATGCCAGCGAACTGGAAAAACACAATGACGGAGACATCATTCATATCAAGTCGGCGACCATCCTTACGCCCAGGGTTCAGGAAAAGAAGTTCGTCTCTCCTCTTGCGGATCTCGAGGATGAGGAAGAAGCTTTGAGCGCATCGAGCGAAAAGACCATTGTCCGCAATTATGAATTCTTCACGCTCACCAGTGACCTGATTCTGAAGCAGTTCCTTGGGGAGGCCAAGAGGCAGGGTATCGATGTCGACAAGAAGGATGCCAAGAACTTCCTTTCCCATCTCTTCTATTCCAGATTCCTGCTTGTGAAGATGGATGGCATGGTCCATCTGAATTTCTCTAATCTCCTTCAGTCTGCCTTTGTCGGTTCTTCCTTCTTCTATGACTGCAGCAATGTCGAGACGGAAGACCAGCTGACATCCTTAAGCATGTTCGGAAGCCCGTTTGAAGTGGCCAAGAACGATGAGGACAAGTTTGTCTTCATGATTTTCAATCATGTTTCTTCCAGCCATCTTGCAAGCATGTTCAGCGACTTCCTATATTCCATCTTTGATAAGAACAACAGACATAAGGTAAGGACCCAGTCGACAGGAAAGCAGTATGAGATGTCTCCGAACCTTTACTTCATTCTCTTTGTCGATGATGACGGGCTTTCTTCCGGAAGCTCGATTCTTTCCTATGCTCCGATTCTTAACATGAGATGCAGCATCTATATCGGGGATTATCCTGTCTATGACAGACATGAAATCCATATTTCCGATTACCAGCATGTCCTTCAGCTGGTCAAGCCTACCAATACCCTGTCTGAGAAAGTGTGGAGGAAAATCGATGGCCTGGAAGCTTTTGTCAATCACATCAAGCCTTATCGAATCGAGAACGATGTCATCAACGGCATCGAAAATCATATTGCCATTGATATGTCCATGAATGTCATGGAAGATACTTTGGTCGATGAAATCCTTGCCAATGACCTTCTTCCGGGAATCCTTTCCATCCTGAAGAAGGAACAGGTTTTCAATGAAAACGGACTTCAGCCTTATCTTTCTGATAATTTTGAATCTGAGTATTCCATTCCGATGACGGAGGAGGTTTTGAAGAATTTCAATCTCAAGGATAAGAAAAAGGTTGTCGATGAGGTACAGATCGAGCCTATTGAAAAGGAAGCTTCTGTCACTGAGGAAGCCAAACCAAAAGAATTCGTCATCGACAAGACGATTGTCGAAGATGCCACAGCTTCAGAGGAAGCAAAGGCTGAGCCTGCTTCCGAGACTGAAGCAGTTGCTTCCAAGCCTGAGGAAGCGGAAGTTGCTTCCGGTTCTCAGAAAGAATGAGGTAGCCAGATATGCCAATCAGTTCAGATGAGATCATGGAGCGCTTGACCAGCGTCGAAGCTCTGAGAATCTACTTCATCATATTCTGTTGCCTTATCATCGGCATTGCCGTCTCTATCATGATTTCTTCCAATCGTAGAAGAAAGACGACCATCATCAACAGAAAAGTCATCCACAATGAAGAAGGTGCCGTGGCAAATGTCGGCTCTTCGACGCCTGCCACTATTTCTTCGCATCCTGCCCATGTACCAACTTCCAGCAGTGAACCCCTCCTAGAGGAAGGAGAGGGCAAGGGAAGGTTTCCTACCCTGAGCTTCATCGACATGACGCATCCGACCCTGGAGAGGGTCAAGTGCGATCCGAACCTTACCTTGGAGGCCATCGCGGACAACTTCCGCCTGTATGCAGCCTCCGAGCTACGTCTCTACTATTCCAAGAGGGACATCCGTTCCTTCATCGCAAGCCTGGCCTGTTCCAGGATCCTGCTTCTCCAGGGTATGTCCGGAACGGGAAAGACCTCCCTTCCGGTCGCCTTCGGCAAGTTCATCTCCTGCCCGACGGCCGTCGTCCCCGTCCAGCCCACCTGGAAGGAGAGGAGCGACCTTCTCGGATACTACAACGAGTTCACCGGCAAGTTCAGCGAGACGCCGCTCCTTTCCGCCCTCTACAGGGCAGGGACGAGCGACTCCATCCGCATGGTCGTCCTCGACGAGGTCAACATCGCCAGGGTGGAATACTATTTTGCCGAGTTCCTCTCTCTCCTCGAGCTTCCCGACCAGAACGCAAGGGTCCTCCAGGTAGCCTCCAGCGGCATGGAGGACGACCCGGAGAGGATGATCAACGGTGCGATGCTGCTTCCGGAGAACGTTTGGTTCGTCGGGACGGCCAACAACGACGACTCGACCTTCGCCATCTCTGACAAGGTCTACGACAGGGCCGCGGTGCTCGACTTGGACACCCGTGCCACGCCTTTCCGCGTGGAGGAGTCCTACAGCAGGGAGAACATCTCCCTCCAGAGGCTCAACAGGCTCAATGCGGAGGCCCAGAGGAGGTATGCCCTGACCTCGAGGGACCTTTCCAAGATATCCCAGATGGACAAATTCCTTCAGGATGCCTTCCAGGTGAGCTTCGGAAACCGTATCATGAGGCAGATCCGCGTGTTCGTCCCGACCTATGTCGCATGCGGAGGAACCTCGTCCGAGGCGCTTGACGTCATCCTGGCAAAGAAGGTCCTCAGGAAGCTCGGAGCCTGCAACCCCGTCCTTGTCAAGGCAAGGAGCGGAGAGCTGCTCGACCTGGTGGAGAGCCTGTTTGGCAAGGGAGAAGCCCCGGAGTGCGAGCTTGCCATACGTAAATTCGCGGAGAATGGATAATGGATGAATTTGATACCGTATATCGGGCTGTAAAAGCGTATCGTGACCTGACGGACTCTGTACCTGAAATCCAGAATTTCCTCGATGAAATGCATACGGAGAGTAATGTAGAGGAGTCTTTGGAATGCTTTTCGACCATATGCCATGTCGATGATGATTGGGTGAATGCCATCAAGAAGGCGATGCCTTTCGTCTCCGACGCGGTCATGGAAAACAGACAGTTCGTCCGCTCTGACGGCGAAGTCGTTCCGATCGAGAAGGTCAGGACCGTCGGAAAGGATACCGTGACGGACTTGGCCAAACATTCCAGCTACATCACCAGGGATCCTGAATCGACCGGTGGAAGAATTGTTCCTGATAAGCTGATGATGCCTCTCAAGGACAATGACTATGCCATCTATGAGAACAGGTTCCTTTATACGCTTCTGGTCTATCTTTCCCAGTTCATCGAAATACGTCTCAATGAAATCCTTGCCGTCACCGGCAAATACGAAGCCAAGACAAGGATTGTCAAGAAGCATGCTTCCAAGACAAGGAACCTCTCTTTTGAGATGGTTTTGGATGATACGATCTTCAACGATCCCTATGCCAGCAAGAAACATGGGTCCTTTGAGGCCATAGACATCATCAAGGAATGTCTCAACCAGACCAAGATGCTTCTGATGACACCATTGATGAAGATGGTTTCCAAGGCACCGATGGTCAAGGATCCGGTCGTCAAGACGAACGTGTTCCGTTTTGACCATAATTTCAAGGAATCTCTCTCCTTGTATCAGTTCCTTCATGCCTATTCCAAGAAGGGATATACCATAGAGAATATCTCTACGAAGCTTTCCCCTTTCCAGCTGAAGATAAGCGAAAGCTTTTCTACCATCGTTTACTTGTCTACCTATTTCACTTACATCTATGGAAACAGCCTGGAAGCCAATCTGAAGTCCAGTTATGAAAAGGAAGAGAAGAGAAGAAAGGAAGAAGCGGAGAAAAAGCTTCTGAATGATATCAGACGTATCGGAAGGGACATCAAGGATTCAGGCATGAGTGCCGAGGAATACGTCCTTCAGCTTCTCAAGGCTACGCAGATTCTTGAAAGACACGTCTCTGACAAGGAAGCCGAAGTCAAAGAGTGCAAGTCTGCCCTTCAGGAGAAGGTGAAACAGCTCACCAAGGACTTCAATGCCGAATTGGATTCCGAAAAAGAGAAGATGAAAGCCGAAATCGACAAGAAAGCCGATGAGCTTGCCCTTCAAAGCCTTACCAGGGTGAAGAGCTATTCGGAAGAAAACGAAAGGCTCAGCAAGACGGTGTCTTCCCTTACCATCGAAAAAGAAAAGATACTGGAGGATTCCAAGAAGGAGAAGACGAATCTTCAGGTTTCCCATCTTCAGGAAGTGAGCAGATTGAAGGGTGAATATGCTTCCAAGGAAGATGAAATGTCAAAAGAAATCGAAGATCTAAAGAAGCAGATAGAAGCGTTGAACAATGAGAAGGTTCTCATGCAGGGGAAGATAGACAATCTTCGCAATATGAACGGTCTTCCTTCTGAGAAGGATATGACGGAGAAGGACAACTTCGATGCCCTTGAGAAGGAAAAGCTGGCTTTTGACCTATACTTTGATGAAGTATGGAAGGAAACAAAGAAACGTATCCGCAAGGAAACGATGAAGATCGATAAGAAGGCTATCAAGGCTGAAATCGAAGCAAAGAAAAAAGGCAAGGCCTTGAAGAAGAAAAAGAAGCAAGAAGAGCATGTCAAGGATAAAGAAGAGAAGCCGAAGAAAGAAGAAAAGCAAGAATCCGTGAAACCTGTCATTGTGCCAAAGAAGAAAAAAGAAACTAAAAAATCCGGAAAGAAGAAAGATGTTAATCCGGATGAAGAAAAGAAAGATGTTGCCGAAGAAGAAATCTATGAAGACCAGTAAAACGGTGAATCATCATGAAACGTCAACCAATCAATGAAACGAAATCCGACCGCAGACTGCGATCGAAGCTCATCCTGAAGTACACCCTGCTGATGACAGGCGTCTTTTTCGGTGGCGTATTGGTCGTATTGTTCTTCTTTGCCATCCTGCAGAATTATTTCCAGGGTGAAGATGACATCCTTACGATGTTCACCAAGAACGCATATACCATCGTCATCCTGATGATTTCCTTGGTGATGCTTCTTCTCCTTTTCAAACTTTTCATCTATGAGGTTGCCTATCGTGATTCCATCGATGAGAACAAGGATGAGAGACAGGAAATCACGGAAATCCATTCTGGAACAGTTGCAGGAGAATCTGTCGGCTCTTCGACGCCTGCCACTATTTCTTCGCATCCTGCCCATGTACCAACTTCCAGCAGTGAACCCCTCCTAGAGGAAGGAGAGGGCAAGGGAAGGTTTCCTACCCTGAGCTTCATCGACATGACGCATCCGACCCTGGAGAGGGTCAAGTGCGATCCGAACCTTACCTTGGAGGCCATCGCGGACAACTTCCGCCTGTATGCAGCCTCCGAGCTACGTCTCTACTATTCCAAGAGGGACATCCGTTCCTTCATCGCAAGCCTGGCCTGTTCCAGGATCCTGCTTCTCCAGGGTATGTCCGGAACGGGAAAGACCTCCCTTCCGGTCGCCTTCGGCAAGTTCATCTCCTGCCCGACGGCCGTCGTCCCCGTCCAGCCCACCTGGAAGGAGAGGAGCGACCTTCTCGGATACTACAACGAGTTCACCGGCAAGTTCAGCGAGACGCCGCTCCTTTCCGCCCTCTACAGGGCAGGGACGAGCGACTCCATCCGCATGGTCGTCCTCGACGAGGTCAACATCGCCAGGGTGGAATACTATTTTGCCGAGTTCCTCTCTCTCCTCGAGCTTCCCGACCAGAACGCAAGGGTCCTCCAGGTAGCCTCCAGCGGCATGGAGGACGACCCGGAGAGGATGATCAACGGTGCGATGCTGCTTCCGGAGAACGTTTGGTTCGTCGGGACGGCCAACAACGACGACTCGACCTTCGCCATCTCTGACAAGGTCTACGACAGGGCCGCGGTGCTCGACTTGGACACCCGTGCCACGCCTTTCCGCGTGGAGGAGTCCTACAGCAGGGAGAACATCTCCCTCCAGAGGCTCAACAGGCTCAATGCGGAGGCCCAGAGGAGGTATGCCCTGACCTCGAGGGACCTTTCCAAGATATCCCAGATGGACAAATTCCTTCAGGATGCCTTCCAGGTGAGCTTCGGAAACCGTATCATGAGGCAGATCCGCGTGTTCGTCCCGACCTATGTCGCATGCGGAGGAACCTCGTCCGAGGCGCTTGACGTCATCCTGGCAAAGAAGGTCCTCAGGAAGCTCGGAGCCTGCAACCCCGTCCTTGTCAAGGCAAGGAGCGGAGAGCTGCTCGACCTGGTGGAGAGCCTGTTTGGCAAGGGAGAAGCCCCGGAGTGCGAGCTTGCCATACGTAAATTCGCGGAGAATGGATAAATGAAACACTTATATCGTAATATCTTATGCGTCGTTCTGATTCTTGTTGCCATCGGAGGCATCGTTTTGATGTCGCTGAATATTCTCGGTGTCCTAAGCGATGGCTTGGGTGGGGAAATATCCAGGGCAATCTCTGATGGAACGGAGACTGGGTTTTCCAATCTTTATGATGAGAAAATTAAGGATATGACGGCAATTACGGTAAAAAGTGATTATAACGGAACTTTCTATCTGAGGTCGGAGGGCTGCGGAGATTATGATGTCAATGCCAGAACCTTTGATGCCGCCGACGCTTATAGTGAGAAGGTCTCCTATTCTCCGTTGGCTTATTATGCAAATAAAATCAAATGCAGCGGAGCCAAGGATTATTATCTTGAAGTCACACCTGAGGAAGGTCAGAAATATCTTTTAAGACCGGATTATAGTGAAATCGGTATCGATGATTCTTCCTGTACGGATACCAGAGTCAATGATACCGGGAAGAAGCATACCATCAGCGGAAGATTCTATCCGGATTATGTCGAAAGTAAGATTGAATCGACTTCTTTTTCCAATGAGACGATTGCGGAGGAAGAAAAAAAGTATGCTGAATTCGTCCATAAGAAATATACAAATCTGACAAAGAACTACAATGCCAAGAATTCTTCCAAGGTCAAGGCTGAAGAAAAAAGAGGAATGAAGTTCTTTCCTATGCTCGAGAAAAAGGGTTGAATCCGGAAAGTTCGACCTATATTCACGATGTCACGAAATTCCTGACAAGCAATTTTGCCTATGGCATGATCAATAAGAAATATCCGAAAAATGAAGACCTTGTCATGTCCTTCCTACAGAACAGCGACAGAGGTATATGCAATAATTTTGCTTCGGCTTCAGTCTATCTTTATCGTGCTGCTGGAATTCCATGTCGCTTTGTCACTGGATATCTGGTCAACAATGCAAGGCTGGATGAGAGTGGAGACTATATCTATGGTGTTCCTTATAGGAACTGTCATGCATGGGTCGAAGTCTATGTGGATGGTTCGGGATGGAAGAGAATCGACAACACATCCGGAAGACCGGACTCCGGTATTGACAATCTTCCTGATATGAATTACGGAAATGAAAAAGAGCCGGATCCAGAACCAGATACTCCTTCGAAGAAGCTTTCCGATGTCGAGATTTCAGCAACGATCCATAATCAGAGCGGAACCTATGATGGAAAGAAGAAAGAAGTCCAGTTGGATGATTTCCTTACCATCACGGATATCAGCGGATTGGAAGAAGAAACAGATGATGAGATTAGCGATTCTCCTTTCTTGGGTGATATGACTTTGAATGAGGCTTTGGAATACATCGGTTCCCGTTCTCCTTCAAGCAATCCATGGAATCTGACATATAAGTGTAACTTCCGTTATCGAAAGAACAGCAACAGGATTCTAATCGGTGAATTCGGCTTTGTCTGTGAAATCCATATCTATGACGGAGACAAGGAAGTGACGGATCAGATGGATGTCACCATCAATTATAAGGATGACAGCGGGAGTAATCAGCAGCTGAAGGGATTCAGCTCTTTGTCCAAGGCAGCCAACATGCGCACTTATACCATTGAGAAGAGGCCGATTATCGTATCTTCCCGTGGAGGTATGCTGTATGATTCTGATTTCGATTCCAATGATGAATATCAATTGCCTGGTATCAATGGTACATATGACATTGCATCCACGGATAGCTATGTCCTGTCCCGTGAAAAGACTTCTCTGAAGAAGAGTGACTTTGATGGAAAGGACAAGATCGATGATTCCTTCACCATCACCATCAGCCACAAGGCTGATGATGACTTTGATACGGAAATGGATGTCACTTTCTGCTATGACATCACTTATAACTATGGAAGCTATTCGTATAAAAGCGATGTCGAAGATAATTTGATGCTTCCTAGGGACATGGGAGGTATATATGAGGTACGATGAATATCAGAATAAGGTAAGGAAAGCGGCTGGGGTGAAGAAATTCCTCTATCGTTTCCGTTTTCTCTTCCTTACAATCGTTTCCATCATTGCCATCACCGGCATCGTGCTTTTCAATACCAAGGGACTGATCACTTCTTCCACGCCTCTCAGCCAGATGCAATATTATTATGGTCAGGACATCCAATATGACATCAGTGGATTTCTGACTTCAAAGGATGATGTCGGATTGGAATTCCAGGTGGATGGAGAATGGACGGTGGATGCTCCCAACAAACCTGGCAATTATCCTGTCAGACCATATTCCACCAACAATTATGGCGGAAAAATCTATGGAAATACGCAGACCATCAGCATAGCTCCGAAACCCGTCACCCTCAGTATCAAATCAACTAGCATCGATTATGGCGAGAAACCTGAAATCAACATTCTTGATGAGGATGGAAAGGATGGTCTGGTAAGCGGAGATACTCTGACCTATGGTGTCAAGTATACGAATCTCAGCACTTCGGATACACCGGACTGCTATGTCGATCTTGTCAATGTGAAGGTGGAGGATCCAAAGGGAAGGGATGTTACGGAATGTTATTCCTTTACGACCCCGGCTTCTCCGGTGAGAATCAATAAGAGGACATTGGTCTTCGATCCAGGAAAGACGACTTTGACATATGATGGAAGTTCGCATGATACCGGTAGTGATATCGAAAGAATCAAAAACGGTAAATTTGATAATGAGACCAGTCTGATTGAAGGCGACCAGGTCGTCAGCTTCCCTTCCGTATATCAATTTACGGATGCCGGAAAGAAGTCCTATACCTATGAAGGCAAAGACTTCAAGATCATCAATTCCGATGGAGTCGATGTGACTCGTCATTACAATCTGAATATCGGCAATGGTGAATTTGAAATCACTCCTGCCGAACTTGTTATTTCAAGTGCTGATTTCACCAAGGTTTATGACGGCTCTCCTATCGAAGTTCCTTCTCCGAAGGTAGATGAAGGCACACCGCTTCAGGGAAATGACATTTTGAAGGTCGATAATCTTGTCTCTCCGTTCTATAAGGTCGGAGAAGTCGACAATTCTTTTGATTTTGATATTGTCGACAAGGACAATCCGAGCATCAGCCATAAGAACAATTATCATATCACCGTCAAAACAGGAAAACTGATCATCAAGAAGGCTCCTGCCGTTCATGTCAATGTTTCAAGGACGGATGATTTCATCAACAAATATGTCTCTGATTTTGAAGTAAACAAGGACAATCTCGTCGACTATCTGACGTTCCATACCAGCGACCTCAAGGGAAACGACAGATTGACCTATGAGAAGACGAAAAAGAATTACAATCAGGAAGATACGCCTTCCTATACCTATGATGTCGAATCGAACACCTATACGCTTCAGGAACCATCCCTACACATTTTCCATGAAGACGGAGAGGATGTCACGGATTGCTATGAGAGCGTCAGCTTTTCGGATGGACATCAGAAGGTCACGGATGTCAAAAAGAAGAAGGTCGATATCTATCTTGGTTTGACCAAGACTGAATATGTCTACAAGGGTGCTCCGGTTTTCAAGGATACGGATCTCCAGGAAAGCGTTACTGGACTCGACAACGGGGTGGCAATCAAGAGAGGTTCCCTCTTCATTCCGGTTGATTATCAGGATGAAGCCTATACCATAAAGCCGAAATACTGTCTTATGAAAGGGACTGATGATGTCACGGACTATTATGACGTGGAAGTCCATTCCATTGATGTCAAAATCAAGAAGAAATCTCTTTGGATCAATATCAAAGGAGCCTCCGGTTCGCTTTCAAAGACATATGACGGCAAGAGCCTTGATCCTGTGTTTACAGTGGTAGGATTGGTTGACAATGACGTGGACGGAGGACCTCATGTTGTCAAGGTTTCTTTTGATGATACAGATTATGGATTCTCTGACAAATTGGTCGAAAATAATGAGATCTCTTTGGATCTGAATATCAAGGATGCCGGAAAATACTATTTCAAGGATATGGATGGAGAGGATGTTGATGCCGCATTCAAAAGGATCCTCAAGTGGCATATCTATAAATCCAATGATATCAGTGCAAAAGAAGTCACGAACAATTATGATGTTCATTTCGATTATGAGGATACGACGGTAAATATTGCCAAGGAACAACTTGAAATCAAGTTCGATAATATGGTCCATTACTATGATGGAAAGCCGTTCAGTGCACATGAACTTGAGGACAATTATGAAATCGTCGGCGGTGGAAAGCTTGCGGAAGGACAGAAACTGAGCATCAAGTTGGACAAGGATTATAAGGATATCGGAACGTATTCTGATTTTCAGAATCATATTTTGGCAATCGATGTTGTTTCAACAGAAAATGCAAATGGCAAGCTGTACACTTCAAATTATGATATTGAGTGGAAGAACCATGCGTTTTCTTTGACTATCAAGAAAGTCAAGATTGTCTACAGTCTGGATTCCTCGGATATTTATATTGATCCTGAGACCAACATGCCTTCGATTCCCTATGGAAATGCTGGCGATGATGTTTCTTACGGTAAAGATGTCATCAAGTTTGCCGAATCTTCAGATTTTCGAAATGGGCCAAAAGGAACAGCCAAAAACAAACTAGAAGAAAATTATGTTTTGAAAGATAAGTATAAGCTTAGGTCAGAGGATACGACAGGCAATATTCCTGGCAAGATTTATACGATGACGATGGAGAATTTCCAATTAGAACCGAACCCTACGTATCTTGAATATGGGTATGGTACCATCGATCAATCCATGATTGATTTTACTATGTACGGATTGAGCGGAAACCAGCTTGGAATTCATCGCAGACAACTTAATTTAGAAATTTCGGAAACGGATTTGAAGTACCTATATAACGGGAAAGATGGATTTGATTTTGAAGGTTTTAAATTCTTAATAAATAAAATTAATATAAATTCACTTGCTTCTAGTGATCATCTTAACATCGAATGGAAATCAGGATATGAGGATGGATTGAAGATCAGTGGAGATTATGCTGATTTCAGTGAGCAGACTTTCTCGAATGTTCAGGATATGATCAAAATCAGCGTCTATAATAATGGCGCTGATGTCACGAACTATTATTCTACGGACAGTGAAGGAAAGAACGGTTATGACAATGCTGTTTCAGGAAAGGAACTGAAGATTGAAGGCTCCTTCTCTGTCACATATGAAAAGCCGAAGGTTATGATTTCTTTGAAGGGTGGCATAGACAGCAAATCCATCAATGCTTATGACAATACTGAGGGTCCAGAGCAACTTTTTGAAGCGACTTTGGAAAATACTGGTTTTGCTGATTTCAAACTTGAACTTCATTTTTCTAATACTACATGCTCGACCAGCCGTGTCGGTGAGTATCATTTTAATGTTGAAGATGTCTCTTTACGTTGGAAAGGCTGTGATTTTTCTTGGAAGTCAGGAAGCATCGAATGCGAAGGAAAGACACTCTACACCTTGATTGTCAATCGTTTGAAGTTAAACATCGACAAATTTACTAGTAAGGAACAGGTCTATAAGGAACATGTCTATTGGTATGATGGAAGGGAATTGACTTTGGAAAAAGTAGCTAAGGATAAACGTGATCCTGGAAAAGCATATCTTTATGATGAATATACAAGTTATTTTTCAGGTTTATATAAAGATGACGAGATTCATTTTGAAAGGGTATCCGGTGGAAGTCTTCCGAAAGATGAATCCGTCGATTCTTATTCTTTGTTGGATGATTTCCGTATCACCGTAAGACATAAAGTAGGAAACAATGATTTCGAGGATGTCACTGGGAATTATTACATTTCAGTTGATCGTAAGCAGATACCATTGGAAGAATATCTCTGGAAGTTTGATGATACTACGCTTTCCTATAAGCGTACAGAAGAGCCGTCTTTTGAACGATTCTATATCTATAAGTTCAGTGGTACTTTGAGCTATAAGTTTGATAAACCGAATTACTATAAGTCAGATATGCCGATTTCAAATGGGTCATGTCATTTTGAGTTCACATCTAATCTGCCAGATTCGATTTCTGTTGATAAAAATAAATTTGAAGGCACATTTGATCCATCATCTTTTGATGAGAATAGTTTTGGTGCCAAATATCCAAAACTCAAGAAGGTGACTTATGATGCAAGCAATGATGCAAGCGATTCAAAAATTTATAGTCTCAATTCCAGCTATTTGGTATGGGAAGAAGGAGGAACATTCAATACGATGGATCTTACCATCAAGGATTCTTCCTTCAACATTGTCAGGTATCCTGCTACTGTCGAAATGAAAGATGTCAGGTTGACTACTCTTCATGAGGATGTAATCAAGACACCTAAAGAAATCAGTCTTGAGGTGAAAAATATCAACTCTCAGGATAACGGACTGAATAAAGAAAAAGTAAATGTCAAGTTGAAGGATACCGTCAGTCTCTCTACCGAAGGTGAAAACATTATTACTCAGGATGATGTTATCATCGAAGGAGAAAATCTGGATGATTACCAGATTACCGTCAAACCTTTCAAACTGACTTATGAGAAACCTGCTCTCATGATAACGATGAACAAGTCGGATTTTGATACCTATGATGGGAATCTCCATCAACCAGGCTATTCCGTGAAGCTCCTTGGGGTAGATGGCAAAGAGATGTCGAAGAACAAATATGTCGTCTCTTTGGTGGACGTCCAGTATAGTCAGTCCTTTGTGGATGCCGGGATTTATTCCGGATTTGAAATCACGGACTATAAGGTCAAAGTCAACAATACGACCTATACCAAGGATGATTTTGTGGTTCAGTATCAGGGTGATGTGAATTATGAAATCAAGAAGAGGACTCTGACGGTCAATGCGAAATCATTCAAGGCTTCTTCGGAATATGCAGGACTCTCCACATCAGAAATTGCTTCAAGACTGAAAGAGGAAATCAAGAAGAAACCAAATACGTATCTAAGTTATACCGGTACCGGCCTTTTGAAAGATCATTCTGTCTCTGATTTTGATGTCAAAGTCGTCATCGTCAACAATGGTTATTATTACATGATTACGCCGACAAAGATCGTCGACGCTTCCGGAAATGAAGTGACGTCCAACTATGCAATCACGTCATCTATGAAGGCTCCTTTGATTATTCAGATTCCGGCATCGGATGATGATTTCGAATAGTCTGAATTTCAAGAGCATTCAATTTTCATGAAAATGTAAAAAGTATGAGAAAACAATAAATGAAAGTAGTAGAATAGACACGTTATTTTGGAGGTACATATGAAGATCGAAGATAATGCAGTTGTCTACGCTCTCTCTGCCAATCCGGAATTGGCAAAAGCCGTCTGTGACTGTTTAGGTACGAAGTTAGGCGATGTCTATCTCAACCGTTTCCCTTCTAAAGAAGTTCTGGCCTCTCCGAATGATACTGTCCGTGGAAAACAGATCTTTATCATTCAGTCGACCTGCCCGCCGGTGAATGACAACCTGATGGAGGTCTTGGTCTTCATCGATGCCTTAAGAAGAGCATCCTGTGGAGAAATCAATGTCATCATTCCGTATTTCGGATATGCAAGACAGGATCGCAAGTCCAAACCCCGTGAACCGATCACGGCCAAGCTGGTCGCCGACCTTCTTGCCACTGCAGGTGCTGACAGAGTCGTCACCTTCGATCTGCATGCTTCCCAGGAACAGGGCTTCTTCTCCTGCGTTGAGGATGACCTTTCTGCCATTCCTCTTCTCGGACATGTCCTTTACAACGATCCTTTCGTCGACAAGTCCAACACAGTCGTCGTCTCTCCGGACCATGGCGGTGTCAACCGTGCCAGAAAGGTTGCCGAAAAGCTCAATGCTCCGCTTGCCATCATCGACAAGAGAAGAAACAACAAGTATCAGCCTGAAGTCATGAATATCATCGGTGATGTCAAGGATCATGACTGCCTCATCATCGACGATATGATGGATACGGCAGGAAGTGCCGTTGCCGCTGCCAATGCCTTGAAGAACAATGGTGCCAAGAGAATCATCATGGCTGTCACTCATCCGGTTCTTTCCGATCCGGCCTATGACAGGCTTACCACGGCCAAGATCTTTGACCGTCTCTATGTCACCGATTCCATCCCGCTTGATCATCGCTTCGTCAACAACAAGGAAATCCCGGTCCAGGTCGTTTCCCTGGCTCCTCAGATTGCTGCTGTCATCGATGCCATCAATCACAATTGCTCCATCTCCGATACTACCGGAATGTATAAGGACTAAAACAAAAACAAGTTGCCAAACCTAATCTGTCGGGCAGCTTTTTCGTTGCTTTTCAGATAGCCATCAGATTTTCCAGAGTCAGTGACTTGGATACGATTCCGCTATGACTGTTCTTAAGCACTCCATATGGAGTGATCATCGTAAAAATGACCGGTCTTCTGTTTTTGGTGATGGAAGTGAAGTCTGCGATTCTTTTACGATAGTCTTCTTCGCTCGGAGTGATAGCATATTCCTTTGACAGTAAGCCGGAGATTCCTAAAACCTGCTTGATCTGCTTGATATGTTCTAGACACACAGATTCAAATGATAAGCCGAGATATGCATTGTATCTTTCGCTTTGCAGATTGTTCTGATAGAAGTGTCCGTCATCCTTTTTGGATGTCATTATCTGGAAATAGAATAATGTGAAGTTATCAATCAATTGAAATATTGATTCCTTTTTCTTCTTTCCAAAAGGAAGGTATTTGTGAATGAAACCACATTCCTCCAATTCTTCCAGCTTTTTTGACAAAGAACCGGTATCATCGATCTTTGAGCATGTGATGATTTCTTTTCTTGTCAATCCTTTTCTTTCCTGTGCCAAGGATGTGATGATGGAAACATATTCTTCCGGCTTGTTGAACATGGAAGCATAGAGATATTGAAACTCTTGGTGAAGCTCTCCGTTCTGTGCAGAGCAAAGCCTGTCGATGTTCTGACTGACACTGTCTCCTCTTTTTAAAAGGCTCCAGTAATATGGAATCCCGCCGAAGGCCATATATAGTTCCAATATCTGTGATTTTGTGAATCCCAGATTGAGTCTGTCGGAGTATTCTTTGCATTCTTTCAGACTGAAGCTGGTGAGATGAAGCGAATGGTTCAGGCGGTGATATAATCCACCTTTATTATGGATGACATGGTCTAGAAGCCATGATGTCGCCGAAGAGGAGACAATCAGCAATATGTCCTTTCTTCCACTTGATAGGTATCTTTGAGGATGGCAATCTCTTCTTTTCTTCCGATGAACATGCAATACTTCCGTTGATAATTTACGGAAAGTCAATTTTAAAACAATATTCCGTAAATTAACTAAACTATAAAATGACGTATGACTATGGTATCCAGCCTTCTTTTTGCTCCTTTTCGTTTGCTTTCCATGAAAAAGAAAGTAAACTATATCCATGACAAACAAAGCAGAAAAACTACTTTATTCCTTTCTATATCTGTTTGCGCTGTATCTGGCTATCCGACTTCTTCCTTTAAGAAAGTGGTTTGGATCCTATACATGGGCTTTTCTTCTTGTTCAATTTATTCTACTGTCAGTTCTTGTCGTATTGACTGTCTATGAATCAAAAAGGTCTCTTCTGAAGCCTGTCAGAAATGAAAATCATCCACATTTCCTTCTTTTGCTTCCTTTGCTGATCGGATGTTCTTCCAATATCCTGTATTGTCTATGTTTCCAGATAAAAGCTGAAAGCACGTTTACTTACCTGTTTTTTCTTGAGACGCTGAATACGTTGGCAGGTGTCGTCGTCGAAGAACTTCTGTTCCGATATTTCTTTTTTGCCTTCCTAGGTGAACTTTTCCAGGGAAAGAAGAATGAGAAGCTGTTTGTGATTTTCTTTTCTTCCTTGGCCTTTGGCTTGATGCACTGCATCAACTTCTTTGGAAACAATCCTCTTTCGGTATTGATGCAGATAGGATATACGTTCCTTCTCGGACTTCTCTTAGGTTCTTTGTCTTATTTATATGAGACGCCTCTGATACCTATTTTAGGTCATTTCTTTTTCAATTTCCTGAATACGGATGTATTCAACCATCTGTATTCCGTCGACATGAATGTCTCCTATGTTCTCTTTTCCATAGGAATCGGACTGCTTGTTTTAGGTTATCTTGGATTGTTATATTATCTATATAGGAGAAAATGCCATGCTACCAAGTAGTTTTACGTTCGATATCTATCCTATTGTCGTATTGATCGGTGTCATCCTTGCTCTGGTTTTCCTGGAACTCTTTTTCAGGAAGAACAACATCAAAAAAGGAATGGCGACAGATTATGAGATTCTTTTTGTCGCCTCGGTTGCCTTAGGGTTCATCTTTGCTGTGCTTTTCCAGAACGTCTATGACTTGATAGAAAATCCAAGCACGTACAAATGGACATGGGCAATGACGTTCTTTGGTGGTCTTGTCGGAGGTGTATCGACATTTCTTATCGGTCAGAGACTCTTTCTTCATAAGAAGTATCCCTATTCCATGGCTGCCATCACCTGCATTGCCGGAGGTGGGATTCCGCTTGCCCATTGCTTTGGAAGAATCGCCTGTACCTTGGCTGGATGCTGCTATGGAAGAGCAATCGATCCTTCTTCTCCGTTCTATTGGATGGGCATCGAATTCAGGACGACACCTGGAGTCAAGGTTTATCCGACACAGCTTATCGAAGCTATCTTTTTATTGATGCTTGCTACTCTTCTGCTGATACTTGCCTTTAAGAAGAAGTCTCTTCTTACGCTTCCCATCTATTGCATCTCCTATGGTGTCTTCCGTTTCTTGATTGAATTTCTGAGAGGTGATCATCGCGGTGACTTCATTCCTGGTATCACGCCATCTCAGTTCTGGGCTATTGTTCTCTTTGTCGGTGGCATCGTATATCTTGTTTTGATAATACATAGCAAAAAGCTACATGTTTTTGATTATCCTGTGCAGACAAACGAAGAGAAGAAGGCTGAATAAAAAAGAATCTTAGTTTAGATTAGCCAATGGATGTATTCTGTTAAGCAATGCTGTCTATCTTGAAAGTCGTATGGAATGATTCTGTATTATTGAAATAGGTAGTATTCTCTTTTTTAAGCTTTGTATTGAACTGGTTGGAATAAGAAGCGATATCAAAGGAGTTTCCGACGGCAAACAAGGAACTGCCATCGGCATTGTCATTATCAGAGAGATATCTTCCATCAGCGGATATCATTCTGATTTTGTCACAGGCATCATAGCTTGTATCACCATTGAGCAATCCGGATTCTGCCATGCTTCCCGTCTCCGTGTTGGAGATAAGATTGACGAGAGTGTCGCCGGTTGATGAAACAAACGGAGCACCGGCATCTGAATAGGATGTGATGGTGTAATTTACCTTGGACTGCGTATATTTGAAAAGTCTGTTATCGACATGATAGAGCCTTGCTCCTTCCTTGTCGATATGTTTGGCGCTGTAGGAGAGATAATCCTTGGCATTCAGATTGTTTGGTGTGTAGTAATCCAGAACAAGATACTCGTCGAAGGCATTGAAGAGGATTTTTCCTTCCTTGTTCTTTTTGAACGTCTTGTCATCATAGGGGATGATGAAGACGGAATCCTTGCTTTGGCTTGAAGACATGGATATCGTGGCATCTCCATAGACGATGGTGGGAGTGATCCAGCCGAGAAGGAGCTTGGAAAACGGATTCTGGTCTCCGAGGTTCTTGCTCATCATATCGATGTTTCCAAGCGGATTGTACGAAGTTCCGCTACTGCTGTAGTAATCATCAAGTCCAAGCATGTGCCCTGTCTCATGAATGACGACATGGGCATCTACATCCTTGTTTTCATCGTCTCCCATCCTGGTGGCAAAGGAACCGTCGATGAAGGAGAGACTTGCCCAGGCATAGGTGTTGCAGACGGGCTTGTCTATGCTTCCGATGGTACCTGTCGAGCTTGTATATGCCCAGAAGGTATTCGTATCCCTCATGTCATAGTCATGGAGGTAGACCAACCAAATGCCGTCTACGCATCCGTCCTTGTCAGAGTCATAGTCCTTAGGATCGATGCCATATTCATTTACGGCCCAGTCCAAGGCAAGCTGAGGAAGCTTGGCGATGGTATTTGCATTGTATTTGGAAATAGAACTATAGGTTGAGTCGACTTCTGCCGGGTTGAAGTAGTCGGTGACTCCTCCTTTGAAATCCAATTGTCCATAGGAAGCCTGATAATAGTAGGAACGAAGAGATTCAAAATCAAGATCGGAGGCGTTGCCATAGAATGCCTTTTCTATCAGATTGAGATTGTCTTTTGTTGCCTTGGCTTCATCACCGGGTGTGATGACAGGAATGACAAGAAGGGGAACCTCTCCCAAGGATGGCGTATAATGCCAGCTATAGACGTTTCTTTTGGCATAGCTGCTGATGTTGTAGGCGTTTTCGACTTCATCTGCTCCATAGTATCCTTTATCGGATTCATCGCTGCTCTTTTCATCGTTCTTGAAGGTGACGGCCATCTTTTTGCTGTCTTCCTTGAAGTCGATGGAAGTATCCTTACCATATCCTTCAAGGTTGACCAGATGGCTGATCTTGTCTTTGTCTGTCACGGTGAGGGAGTAAGTGGTCTTCAGTTCGTTTTCTTCGCCTTCATAGGAGATGGTGATGGTATAGGAACCTATGTTTTTGAAGACATATCCGGTAGGATCTCCTAAGTCTTCGTTTTCTTTGCTCAACGTCAGCTGATAGTCCGAGACAATCTTTCTTTTGGTGACTCTTTTTGTCGTCTTATAGGATGTCGTCAGTTCGACTTCCAAACCATCTTCGGAAAAGGTCTCTCCCGGCATGTATGATTTCTTGGCATCTGTCTTGATGCTCAAGGATTGCCTGAAAGCGGTAACTTGATTCACGGATATTTCAAAGGTGGTTTCCTCACATCCTTCTTTTGTGACATGGATAGTCATTGAAGTTGTTTCGTTATAAGGGATGGTGTAGTCTTCATCGATTGCGGTTCCTTCATCATCTTTCAGGGTGTAATCCGTGATGAGTGAGGATTCTACACTCTTTCCATCGATGTAGGTATCTTGGCTGACTTCAAGGCCTTCAAAATCTATGTTATCATAGGTAAAATAAGTTGTTTTATCAGGAAGTTTTGAAATATGAAGCTTATTTTGTTGATTGATAAAAGAGGATTCATATGAACTGCTATCATTGTTTTCGTTGTTGAACCTGTTGCATGAGGAAAGAAAGAGGCAGGGAGTCAGCAAAAGAAGAAATAATTGTCTTTTCATAAAGAAAACCTCCTTTTCATATACATGGAAATGATGTTGTTGAAGTATCATACCATGATTGAAAAGGAGGTAAAAGTGTTCCCTAGAGGTGCTCTTGGATGGTTTTTAGGATGCTATAGAGCTCGTCTGCTTCAAGCTGTCTTGCCCTATAGGAGAGACGATCGTCCTGGCTATCCTTGAAGTATGCCAGGGCGTTCTGATAGCAGGGAGTCTGCTTCAGGCAGTTTGCCATGGTCTTGTTAGGGTCTTTGAAGAGAGCCTTCAGTATCGGATACAGGGAAAAGTCGATCTTCTGTTTCTGGTCTATACGGATGAAGGCAGACTGCACTTTTGGTGCAGGATGGAAGGAAGAGGAATCGACATCGCTGATGAGCGTAAGTTCTCCTGTCATCTTTATGAAGGCACCCAATGGGCAGTTTTCCTTTTTCTTCGGAACATAGGATAGTTTGTCGGCTACTTCCTTCTGAACCATCATGCCTGCACTTCTGAAGCCTTTTTCAAGCATGTATTCCAGAAGTTCCGATGTGATGTTGTAAGGAAGATTTCCGATGAGAAGCCTGTGCTCCGTTTCGGAACAGGAATCCGGATCGAATCTCAAAAAGTCTGATTGTACGATTTCGACGTTCTTTGCCTCTTTGAAGATTTCTTTCAGCACCATGACCATGTCCCTGTCGGCATCGACGGCGATGAGTTTCTTTGCTTTCTTGCTCAATGGCAATGTCAGGGATCCGAGTCCAGGTCCGATTTCGATGACGGAATCAAAGGAATCGACACTCATTCCGTTGACGATTCTTCTGATGATTCCTTCATTGATGAGGAAGTTCTGGCCGAATGATTTCTTTGCATAGAGGCCATATTCCTTCAATAGGTTTTGAATTCTTTCGAGTTCTGTCATTCTGTAAGCTCCTTTTCCAGTTCATCCCTGCTTATGGCCAGCATATTCAGACAGTCCAGCACATTTTTGGATGAGGTATAGGGAATGTGATATTTTTCAATCAGCTTCATTCTTTTCTGTTTGTCTCCGACAAGTCCAAGATCGACCATGTCGATGTTGGTGAGGATATTTTCGCTTATTTCCTTGTCCTTCTTTAGATACGGATGGATGAGCTCTTCGATATCCGTCAGCTTCATTTCGGCAATACCGACCTTGCCGTGATAGATGGCTTTCTTCTTTTCTGCTTTCAACAGAATGCAAGTTCCTACCCTGCTTTGGACATGATTTGCTATTTCTTTTCCAGGACCATCCGGATCGGTAAGAAGGATGATGTCTCTTTTTTTTACGACTTCCTTCAGAAAAAGAAGGATGTCAGGACGGATGAATTTTCCGCCTGTCTTGATGATATAGGTGACATGAAGCTTCTTCAACCTGTCTTCATCGGAGTTTCCTTCGACGACGTAGAGATATTTTTTATTTTCCATCGTAGAACTCCAGTGCATTGTGATAAAGGATGTCAGCCATCTCTTCTTCGGAAGCAGCCTTCAAGGAAGCAATCTCGGAGATGACAAGCGGAAGATAACAGGATTCGTTTCTTTCGCCTCTGTGTGGAGTAGGCGCAAGATATGGAGCATCCGTTTCCGTAAGGAGGATGCTCTCTGGTGCATATTGGATGACTTCCTTGATGACCCTTGCATTCTTGAAGGTACAGACGCCTCCGATACCGATATGGAAGGAGATGGGGAGCTTCAGGTATTCTCTCAGGATTTCAAGGCTTCCTGAAAAACAGTGCAGGTCAATCTTGGCAGGAAGCTCTTCTTTGATGATTCCAAGGGTATCGAAATCAGCATCCCTGGAATGGATGACGATGGGAAGAGAAAGGCTTTTGGCAAGACGAACCTGCTGACGGAACCTATCCTTCTGCTTCTGGATATATTCAGGTTCCTTGCTGTAATGGTAGTCCAGACCGATTTCACCGATAGCAGAAATATGTTCTTTTTCTCTTGTGATGAAATCATAGCTTTCTTTGAAATAGTCTTCATCCCTGGATGCAAATTCCGGATGGATTCCAAGGACGGAAAAGCAAAAACCGGGATGGCTTTCCTGAAGTCTTAGAATCCTATCAAAGGATTCAAGGCTGTCACCGGTGTTGTAGATTCTTTCGACGCCGACAGCTTTCGCTCTTTTGATAGCCTCGTCGGCAATCGAAAAGAGGGCATCGTCATTGTAATGGGTGTGGGTATCAATGATTTTCATGTTATTTATTTTCCAAGGCAGAATTTGGAGAAGAGAGTCTGATAGATGTCTTCCATCGTCTGGCCTTCCTGCTTTCCCATCATGTCGTTGATGTCTGATATGGCAACGCGGAGTGTGTCGGATATGATATCGATCTGATGGGTGTCTCTTATGGCTGTGATGGTCTTCTGAAGCTGAATGGATATCTTTTCCAGATATTCCTCTTCCCTTTTTCCTAAGAAGCTGGCCTCTTCTTTCTTTTCGAGATTGAGCTTCTTCAGCATGAGATGAATCAAAGGGGTCAGGTCATCCTTCAATGAACATATGGCAATGTCGCAGTCATCCAATGAAGTGTTGATGTCATTCTTGGTGGCAACCTTGATGAATGGCTTTTCTTTGAGGATATCCATGACTTCGGCATTGTCTTCGATATCCTTGAATCCGGAATCGGAGGCAAGAAGAATCAAGTCGGCTTCCTTCATCGTCTTGTAGGATTTTTCAATGCCGAGATTTTCGACATAATCCTCTGTCTTTCTGAGTCCTGCCGTATCTTTGAAACGGAAGAGCATGCCATCGATTTCCTTTTCCCCTTCGACGACATCCCTTGTCGTTCCTGGAATCGGTGATACGATGGCCTTGTCTTCCTTCAACAGGGCGTTGAGAAGGGTGGATTTGCCCACATTCGGTTCACCGGCGATGACGATATGGAAGCCTTCATATTGCCTATTGCATGATTTTGTACGTTCGATCGTATCGTTTAATGAATTGACATCTTTTTCAAGAAGAGAGGCGATGTCATCTAATTCCGGAGAATAGTCATCCATCTGATCTTCGTCGTAAGTGTTTTCGACGAAGTATTCCAGTCTGGAAAGGTATTCCAGAAGCGTGTTTTTCAAATCGATCATGATGGAAGTGTTCTTGCCGCTGAGCGTCTGCGTGGCAAGAACCTTGGCACGCCTGCTGGTGGCATTGATGAGGTCGTTGATGCCTTCTGCCTTGAGAAGGTCCATCTTTCCATTGAAATATGCCTGGGCAGAGAATTCTCCTTTTTCAGCTCTTCTTGCACCATAAGCCACCAGAGTATCCAGAAGTTCTTCGACGACAATCATGCTTCCGTGGGTTGAAAAGTCGACACTGTCGAAGCCTGTATAGGATCTTGGTCCTTTGTAAAAGGTGATGACTGCTTCATCAATCATCTCTTTCGGATTGTCTTTGTCTTTATAGAGCTTCACAAAATAAGTCTGGTTAGGAACCAGGGAACGGACGTCTTTTTTGATGATATGGGAAAGGATTTCCAGGGATTTGCTTCCGGATAGTCTTATTGTCGCTAATGCAGCCTTGAACGGTGGAGTCGCCAAAGCACAGATGGTATCAAAAACAAGCATAGTCACATTATACCTAATTTTTTAACTTGCTATGCTATAAAAAAATTAAAGTTTTGATAGTGACCTCAAGAATCAAATTTTAGCTTCAAACCAACCATGCCCTTTTCAGTTCACTTTCAGAACCAGATAATGCATTGCATAAACCTACCGAAATATGTTTTATTGCAAAACGATAGGATACTGATTTCTACGCGCTATATTTCGTAGATTTGCCGACACCAGAAACCTTGACATATCCTTTATTACACAGAGATTTAAGCAATCGCAATACCTTATCCTTAGAAAATCCAGTTACATTCACCAAGTCATTGCTAGAAGCTTGAAATCCGCTTGTCAAATAATCAATGACTTTCTTCTCGTCCAAAGTCATCTTTGGTTTTAAGGAAAACGAGGGCAGAACAACCGATATGCTGTTCTCGAATATTTTAAAATCAGGCTTGAAAGCAGCATTCTGATAAATTTGTTTTATGCGCAAAATCCCAGTTCCAAACATTTCGATGTATCTGAGCCTGAAGAAGATATTTGCAATAATCGGATTTCTTGGCTTTGAGACTTGTCCATTCAAATATTCCTCTTCACTGATAGAGTGAAGCAATCCGCCAGGGGAGACAATTTCTATCCTGTCTTCATACATCGATATTCTCACATTGGGAACATCATCCCATGCCCTATGCACCAAAGCATTGGCCAATGCTTCTCTAAAGGCATTTTCGGGAATGACATTCACCACTTTTCGGTTCGGACCATCAACCTCTTCATAGACATAATACTTTTCATACATATCATATGCAGCATCAAACATATCGAATATAGAGGCATGACTGATGATGATTCTATCCTTTATCTGATTGATGTCGTCTCCAAATCTGACAATGTCAATTCCCGCCAAAGTATTATCATCCGATACAATCAACGCCGCTTTATTAAATTTTCCATTATCATTGATCAATCCAAGCGTTTTGAGAACGTCATGATTTGCGTTGATTTTCAAAATATCACTCATTTTCTTTTCAAGCGACTTGAAACTCAATTCACCTTCGACATCCATCTGCTCGAACGATAGATTTTGTCCCTCAAGAATCGTTCTTTGAAGTTCCAAAGAATCCATTTCTATCGTTGCGGAATCGTTTCTCTTATAGGCTTTTGCTTTATACAAATATGGTTTAAACATTCCCTCATATACCAACAGATCGATTGTATTGTTACTAAAATTGCATTCAAACCGATAATTCGGTTTAGGGCGTATGGAATCATTGATTTTATTTTCCAAATCTAGGCAAATCTGTCTCAAATCCCCATTTAATCCACAGATGAGACCATCGTCATCGTAGCCAAAACGAATCATTCCGGTGCCGATATTAGAATATGCGCTGACTGTCTTTAGAAACGAATTCGAAATATCTGATTGAAATTCTAAGAATCTTGTTTCTTTCATAAAATGCAATGCCTCCTGCAATTAATATAGGTTAAAAGCAACATAAATACAACGTAATTTTTTTCGTTGTATTTATGTTGCATGTCTCCATCAGGACCTCCTTGACGTCACTGCAGGAAAGCCCCTTTGAATAG
>JAJVUU010000091.1 GCA_021621525.1 Caryophanales bacterium | reverse complement strand
CAATTTAGAATCATTACAATTTTGGCAAAAGCAAACAATGAATGTAAGCGCTTAATCATGCTGCTTTTCTTCTGCCTCCTTCCCTGACAATCACTTTGCCTTTATATTTTAATGAGGAAGAAAGGCAAGGCTTCGATTTCATCATCGCTGACTTCAGGCATAGGCCAAGCATATCCTCTTAGACACGGCTTTCTAAATCGGGAATGACTAAATGAAATTTATTGAAAAAGTCTCACGGAAACTCGACTGTACCGACCATGACACACTGAGAAAGACGGAAACAGGACCGATAAACGGGTATATCCTGTCTTTCCTGATTTATTATTTTTTCATGACGCTTGCCTCCACCTTCTTCCTGATGTCGGGATTCAGACCGATGTTCTGCTTCCAGACACAGACTGCCTTCACATGCTGTCTGTTCACACTCTATGTTTCAGTGGCCGCTTTGATGTGCCTCATCATCAACGGAATTCTCTATAAGATTTCAAGGCACACGTTCTATTTCATCCTTCTCGTCATGATTCCAATCATCAAGTTTCTTCTTTCTCTTCCTCTCAGCATCGTCTGCACGACCTATGATGAAGAAAGTCAGAAATCCGTCACGAACGCATTGGTCTGGATCCTGACGCTATTGCTGGATGTCAGTTTTTCTCTCTTCTATATCCAGTCAACCTACCTAAGAAGTCTTTCCAAAGCTTATCTTGAAAAGAAAAAAGACCTGCTTCAGAACCATCGGTACTTCAAATAAGGCATATCGTATGACAAGGGGAAGCAAACCTTCCCTATTTTTATTGAAATCTTAAAGTTTTCTTAAAAAAGCATTGTTTTCTTTAAAAAAGTCATCGATTTTTTAAGCTTCGTTATCCATTTCCGTCATCTACAGCCTTCCATGTAAGCGGTACAAATTTATCAACAAAAGTTAAAGATACAATTATTTTTATTCTACTTTTTATTAAAAACTTTGATTTTTTCAATAAAAATATGCGCTTTTTTGTATTTTTGAAAAGTATTCATTCCTTCACTTTTTCTTATACACCTTAAACAAAATTTTTTATCCTAAATTCAAAATACAAGGAGGTACCATCCATATGAAAAGATTACCAAAAATCGCAGTCTTGTCGTTGTTGTCCATAATGATGGTGGGATGTAATAGAGGAGGTTCTTCATCTGAACCGGTCGTTTCTTCCAATCAGCCTGAAATCAGTGAGTCTTCCACCTCTTCATCCACTCCGGAAGCATCATCTATCTCCAGCAAAGAAGCGCCTGTCTCTTCCAGCCACGAAGAAGGAGCCAGTGAAAGTGCATCTTCTTCATCCGCTTCCGAAGCAGACCCCTATAAGTCCGGATGGTCGACAGCCATTGTCGATTTCATGTTGCAGCATCTCGGAAACCAGATTGTTCCGTATGTCAATCTCGGAAAAAGCGTCTCTGCGAACTGGGTCGTCAGCCTTTCCAGCTATGGATATGCGGACATCGAATCCATTTCCGGCTGGAAGATAGACATTCTGACAGAAGCCAAGACAGCCTTCGAGGCCGATGGATGGACGACAAACATCGACCGTGACAAATTCACCGCCAGCAAGGAAGGGACCGGTCTTTCCGTCACCATCTCGCCGGATACCGAAAACACCTACGCCATCATGAAGATCGATTATGATGAGCCTTATGATACCAGTGCTGCCACGGACTATGATGATGATGCAAAGCTTATCATCAATTCCAACCTCGGCACCCAGAGCATCCCCTATGTCTATCTCGGATCGAAGTATTCCTATGTCACAACAAGAAGTGGCAGCTATACCTACTTCTATATCTATGGCGGAAAGTGGAACAGCCAGGTCATCAGCGATGCCAATACGACTTTGACCGGACTCGGATGGAAGACCACAGCCGAAACAGATAAGCTGGTTGCCACACTCACCACTGCCGACGGATGGGATTTCACCCTCACGATTTCAAATTATAGTTCTGGCAAGAAAGCCCGTATGGAAGTCGAATGGGTCGAACCCTTCAACGAAGCAGAAGCCAAAGGCTGGTCCGATGAAATCAAGGACTATTTCACCAATGATTTCGATGGTCACAATGTTCCGGACGTCTACATGGGTACAGACAACGTCACCTCTTACTATTCATCAACATCCTACAAGCTCACACTGACAGGCGGCCTTTTCAGAAGCCAGTACCTGACTTTGGCAAAACAGAAGTTCGAAGCGGATGCCGGTGAAGACGGCAAGAGCTATTGGACCATCACTGACGGGACAGACAGCTATGGAGCAAACTTCACTGCGACAAGAGCATATGACGACGGATGCCAAATGAGTGTCTTAGTCAACGGAAGCAGCACGACCGCTTCCTCCAACAAGTGTCACATGGTCATCACCTATGTCCCTGCCATGAAGTATGACAAGACCCTCTACAACAAATGGAGCGAGGATGTCACGACTTTGCTTGACAAGGCCATCAGAAACGTAGGCGAACCTATCACTCCGCTTGACGGACATGACCTTCCTTACGTCTACCTCAATACCAACGAAGAGGTTCCGACCTGGAACAATGACTATCGAAGGCTTCAGATTAAGGGTGGAAACTGGAATCCTAACGTCGTCACCGAGGCCAAGGCAACCTATCAGGCTGCAGGATGGACCATCACACCGACGACAAACAGCTACGGCGAATGCCTTCTTGCCACCAAGACCTTCATGCATGACGATGGAGTCAACGGATGCAAGCTCACCGTCAAGATTGATGCCGGTTACAGCTATTCTTCCACAGTCTATATGTATGTCTACATCGAAGAGCTCTATAATTCCTCGCTTTATACAGCCTGGGATTCCGATATTCTTGGTGATTTCACCGACAAACTCGGTGGAATCGACTTCCCGGTCATCAACATGGGTAGCAAGTTGGTATTCAATTCCTTCTCTGGCAATACGGAGACACTCAAAGGCGGTGTCTTCAACGACCAGATGTACACCGACATCAAGAACGCTTTCTTAAACGACACCAAGAATACCTGGACCATCACCAAGGAATTCAATACGACCGAAAGCACTCCGACCATGACTTTGACAACATCCAGCGACAAGGGCAACTACACCGTCAATGTCAAGAAATACGGTTTCTCTTCCTATATCAATGCGATGTGCCAGATAACCATCACCTATAAGGCACCGTTCAACGTTCCAAGCGACGGTTCCTATTCCAGTGACGTCACCACATCCTTGACGACCAACTATGGTGCCGATGTCGTTGCTGATATCCCATATGTCTATCTTGGCGGAGTAGCAGGAAAGGAAACCAAGTCCTATACCTCCTCATATCGTGCAACCAGGATCACCGGCGGATCTTGGGATGAACGTGTCATCGACAATGCCAAGAGCGTCCTCACCTCAGCAGGATATGTGTTGAAAGACAAGACCGTCAACTATGCCCCTGCCATCGAAGGTGTCAAGACGAGGGCCGATGGTTCCCATATCCGTGTCACCGTCTTCAAAAGCGGCACCTCGGATTCTGCGTCTGCCGTCATGAATGTCATCTATGATCTCAAGAGCACCCTTCCTGACACCGCCGGAACCGACTGGAGCGAAGACGAGAAGACTTCCATGAAGAAGAGCCTCGACGGAAATGTCGTTCCGTTCTTATACATGGGCGGTACCAAGACCACACTCACCGAAAAGAAGGATACCAACACCTACTACACCTGGAAGAAATATGCCTCCGGCACAGATTGCAAGCCACAGTTCCTCTATGACTACGAAGAAAAACTGAAGGCCGATGGATGGAGTGTCAACTTCATGTACTTCGTCAACTCCAGTCAGTATTCTGACCTCTATGCCGAGAAGAATATCACCGGCGGAACCTTGAGAATCAAGATCCAGCTGCTTTCGTCCTCCGTCTATTTCACAGCTGCCTATGACAAAGACTACGTTGCCGATCCTACCTATGAAAGGGAGGAAGCCAATACCACACAGCTCAAGAACTACTATGGCATCGACATTCCGAGTTTGTATCTCGGTGAAAACACCAGTTACACCTTTACCGATTCTACCAAGAAGACCGTCATCAAGGGAAGCGGAAAGGTGACGGCAGCCTTCCGAAAGGACATCGAAGATGCCTTCAAGAACGACACGAAGAACACCTGGACTCTGACCTATATGGCACCGACGACTACCAGCATGAACGGAAAGGTCCTTGTCGCCTCCACGATAAACAGCGAAGGAAAATATGTCTCCTGCCAGTTCTACGAATATAGTGCTGCCAAATCAGATACAAGCGTCGACATCACCTACTACTATCCTGAAATGGAAATCCACATCGAAGCCTGATAAGACTCCAAATTCCCGGGGAAAACCCTTCCCCGGGAAAGGAGTTTTCTTAAAAGAGGCTTGAAATCAGCCTTGTTTGCTTGATAAGCAACATCTTTTCACATAAAAGAGAACGCTACCACAAATACTTGTGTTTTTTGATGGATTTATCGATAAAACCAAAAGACCTTGATTGCCAACTGCGATACCAAGGACGGCTGACATCCGTCTCTCACCCTGTATCATTACAATTACACCTCTTCCTCCGAAATGTCCAGCACCACCACGAAGTACAACCAGACCAAAGTCGAAATCTCCTATATCTTCTAAAATCCGCATATGATGAATCCCGAGGCTTCGGCCCAATGTCATTAACCTAAGGCATTGACTACGGAGAAGCCAGATCGCGACAGCT
>JAJVUU010000141.1 GCA_021621525.1 Caryophanales bacterium | reverse complement strand
GGGTCTTTGAAGATAGCGGAACTGTTGTCCTAAAGGATATCAATTTTGAATTGGAAGAAGGGAAGTTCTATACCCTGCTTGGTGCATCTGGATCAGGAAAATCGACCATCCTTAATATCATTGCCGGTCTTTTGGATGCGACGACTGGAGATGTCTACCTTGATGGAGAACGGATCAATGATGTCCCTACCAACAAACGGGACGTCCACACCGTCTTTCAGTCCTATGCCCTGTTTCCGCATATGACGGTCTTTGAAAATGTGGCTTTTCCCCTTCGTTTGAAAAAGGTGGACAAGGCTGAGATCGAACGTCGGGTTTCAGAAGTCTTGAAAATGGTCCAGTTAGCGGGATTTGAAAAACGCTCGATCCAAAAATTATCTGGTGGTCAACGCCAGCGGGTAGCTATTGCCCGGGCTATTATCAATGAACCACGAGTGGTCCTTTTAGATGAGCCCTTGTCTGCACTTGACTTGAAACTTCGGACAGATATGCAGTATGAGTTGCGGGAATTGCAACAACGCTTGGGGATTACCTTTGTCTTTGTTACCCATGACCAAGAAGAAGCTCTCGCCATGAGTGACTGGATCTTTGTCATGAATGAAGGGGAGATCGTCCAATCTGGTACACCAGTAGATATCTATGATGAACCGATCAACCACTTTGTAGCTACCTTTATCGGGGAGTCCAACATTCTAGATGGTCGCATGATCGAGGACTACTTGGTTGAGTTCAATGGCAAACGCTTTGAAGCCGTCGATGGTGGGATGCGTCCAAATGAACCAGTTGAAGTCGTCATTCGTCCTGAAGACTTGCAAATCACCCTTCCTGAAGAAGGCAAGCTCCAAGTGAAGGTGGACACCCAGCTCTTCCGTGGTGTGCATTACGAGATCATCGCCTATGATGATTTGGGTAATGAGTGGATGATTCACTCCACTCGTAAGGCCATCGTGGGAGAAGTCATCGGGCTAGACTTTGAACCAGAAGATATCCACGTTATGCGTCTCAACGAAACCGAAGAAGAATTCGATGCGCGGATCGAAGAGTACGTTGAAGTGGAAGAGCAAG
>JAJVUU010000016.1 GCA_021621525.1 Caryophanales bacterium | reverse complement strand
AGGCTTTGAAATAAAGCCTTTTGAAAGGACTCTCTCTCTTATGTTAAAAATTGAGAGCCTTATCTTTCACCAAATGATTATTACTGGTTCTAATGATTTATATAACAATTATCCGGAAGTTGATTCTTTGAACGTCTTTCCTGTGCCTGATGGTGATACTGGGACAAACATGAATTTGACGATGAGTAGTGGCTCTAGAGAAGTTTTCAATAAGAATGACAAAGCTATCGGCTCAGTGGCTAAAGATTTTGCTAGAGGTCTTCTTATGGGAGCTCGTGGTAATTCAGGTGTTATTTTGTCTCAAATTTTTCGTGGCTTTTCTGAATCTCTTCAAGGAAAAGAAGAAATCGATGCGATTGGTCTTGCAGAGGCTTTTGTTGCTGGTAAGGAGACTGCTTATAAAGCAGTCATGAGGCCTGTGGAAGGCACAATCCTTACTGTTATCCGTGAAGCTAGTTCAGCACTTTATGAAAAAGCAGAAAAAGATATGTCGATGGATGTTGCTCTTGACATATTATATGATGAAGCCATCAAATCTCTTAATCACACGCCGGATCTTCTTCCTGTGTTGAAGGAAGTTGGAGTTGTTGATTCCGGTGGTGCCGGTCTTTGCAAGATCCTCGAAGGATTTGCCAAAGCCCTTCATAATCAGATTGTTGAAAAGGAAATGGCAACTGTCACCGAGAAGAATATTGGATATTCGACTGGTAAGATTAATTCTTCCGTTGAAGGACATGGTTCTGTTCAGGCTAAGTTCAATCATGAGGAATTTGGATATTGTACACAATTTCTTCTCAAATTGGCTGATCAAAACAATCTTCAAGGGAAAAAGGCTTTTAATGAAAAACGTTTTAAGGCCGTTTTAGAGGCTCATGGCAATTCTATCGTTTTCATTCATAGCGATGATTTAGTAAAAGTCCATATTCATACAATGAAGCCTGGCAATATATTCACCTATGCACAGCAGTTTGGTGAATTCAAGACTATGAAATGCGATAACATGTCCGAGCAGCATGAAGAACTTATGGATGATTTTGAGTCTGAAAAAAAGAAGCAGGGTTTACAAGACGATGGTGCTAAATTTGATGTTGCGCTCAAAGCTGATACTACTTTATCCTCTGCAGATCAGGCCAAGCAACTTGGCATAGAAAATCAACCATCAGAGAAAAAGAAATATGCCCTGATCGCTGTGGCTGTCGGCGAAGGAATCGAACAAATGTTCAAGCAATCCAATGTTGATTATATCATCTCTGGCGGTCAAACGATGAATCCTTCGACAGCTGACTTTGTAAATGCGATTAAAAAGGCAAATGCTGAGAATGTTTTTCTTTTCCCAAATAATGGCAATATCTTGATGGCTGCATCCCAGGCGGCAGATCTTCTTAAAGATGATTATCATATTGCCGTTATTCCTACAAAGACAATTCCTCAGGGATTGACTGCCTGTATGGTATTTAATCCTGATGCTTCCTTGGAAGAAAACGAAGAAGTCATGAAGGAAAATATCAGTGGTGTCAAGAGCGGCGAAATCACTTATGCCGTGAAAGATACAACCATTGATGGCATCACGGTTGAAAAAGACAAATTCATGGGTATCACCAACAAAAAAATTGTTTGTTGTCATAAACATAAAATCAATACGTTGATTGATATGTTGGCTAAGATGGTTGATGAAGATGCTTCAATTATTACTATTATCTGTGGAGAAGATGTTACCGAAGATGAACAAAAGCAGGTTGAAGAAAAAGTCAATGAAAAATATGGCGATGAATTTGAAGTAGATGTTGCCAGAGGTGAGCAACCTGTTTATTCATTCTTTGTTGCAGTGGAATAATATTTAGTAAAAAGCTTCCGAGCGCACGGAAGCTTTTTCAGTGCATGACATTTACGATATAATGAAATTATGAACATCAAAGAACTTTATTCACTTTTGGAATTATCTAAAGAAGAAGACTTGCTTCGTATATTTCCATCTCGATATGAATCTTTAAAAACCAGTCCTTTTACGACCACTCCTGCAAATGGTCAACGCTTTGTTTTCAAAGGTCTTCCATTGAATGTAAAATGCCTTAACACGGCTAAAATCAGCATTATCCGTTTTCAGTTGGATATCTCTTATCATAAGATAGATTGTATTGTATATAATCAGCCTTTTTATGGGATTAAACTTAGCTCCGGAAAAGAATTATGCTTTGTCTTGTATTATTCGGTAGCTAGAAAGGCATATATCGTATATTCCATCTATGATGCTGATTCATATTATGTCATGACAGGCATCAAACCAGTCTATAACCTTCCAAAAGGCGTTTCTCAGTCTTACTTTGCCAGTTCCATAAGAAAGGTTCTTTCCTACCCTACTTCAGCATCCTATATGGTGAGCAGCTTGCCAGAGAGACTTATCAAGAAATATCATCTTATCAATGAATTTGATGCATATCGCTTTGTCCATCTTCCACGCGATGAAAAGAATCTATATGAGGGATTGCGTGTCTTCAAGTATGAAGAAGCCCTTCAATACTGTGTCAAAGCACTGTCTTTGAAGAAGGAAATGCAAGCAAAAAAGAAGAGTGATTCCCAGCCGATTTCTCATAAGGCGGTCAATGAGTTTGTTCGAAATCTTGCCTTCAAACCAACGACGGATCAATTGGCAGCTATCCGGGATATCATTCTTGATATGGAAAAAGAAGAAGTCATGTATCGTCTTCTTCAGGGCGATGTCGGTACGGGGAAGACATTGGTTGCTTTTGTGAGTCTTTATGGCAACTGTTTGAGGAAAAAGCAGGGTGTTCTGATGGCTCCGACCTTTGAATTGGCCATGCAGCATTATGAAAATTTACAAAAAATGTTTCATCCCTATTCCATCAACATCGGATTTCTGGCCGGGAATGCGATGAAGACGAAAGAACGTAGAGAGCTTCTTCAGGGACTTCAAAGCGGAGAAGTTTCTGTTCTTGTTTCGACAACATCGGTTCTTTCCGATAATGTTAAATTTGCCGATCTTGGTCTTGTCGTCATTGATGAACAACAGCTTTTTGGCGTTGAACAACGTGAGAAGGTTCTTTCCAAATCCGGAATTGCAGATATTCTGATGATGTCTGCCACACCGATTCCCAGAACATTATCTCAGATTATCAATGCTGACTTGGATGTTTCTACATTGAATCAATTTCCATCAGGGAAGAGAAACGTTGAGACAAGAGTTGTCCAAAGCATGGATCCTTTGATTTATAAAGCAATTGACAAAGCTTTGCTAAGTCAAAGGCAGGTCTTTATCGTCGCACCGAAAATTTCCCAGGGGGAAAGAGAAACAAGCAGTGCAAAGCAGGTTTTTGATGAAATTTCCTCAAGGTATCCGGGCAAGGCCAATCTGTTGCATGGAAAAATCAAAAAGGATAGCCAAGATCAAATCATCAAGAGCTTTATCAACAACGAAAAACCAATCTTGGTTTCAACCACGGTCATACAGGTTGGCATTGATGTCTCATCTGCCTGTCTGCTTATCGTATATGATGCGAATTGCTTTGGCTTGTCGACTTTGCACCAGCTCCGTGGAAGAATTGGAAGGAGCGGTGAATATGCGTTGGCTATTCTTGTCTATGACGGAGATGACAAGGATGCACTTGACAAGTTGCATTTTCTTGTTTCCTGTGATGATGGATTGAAAATTTCCGAGTTTGATCTGAAGCAGAGAGGGAGTGGTTCGTATGCCGGAACCAATCAGTCCGGAAAATCCGAACTTATGGTATGTAATTTCGTCGATGATTTGAAAATGTTCGAGTGTGCACGAAAGGATGCTTCAGATATACTATCTGATCCAAAAAACAGCGAGAATGCGAATTATCTGAAATCAATCGATATGGAAGATAAACTGAATATCGGATGAAGCCACTGCATGCTTTCTTTGCTTAAAGAAAGCGAAACTGTTCTTGTTTAAGAAAAAAGGGCCCAGGCGATAAGTATTATTTCAATATAACGGCGAATTTTGGTATCATATAGATAGTGTTCACAGGAGGTTTTCCTATGGTTAAAATATCAATCGACATGATGGGTTCCGATAGTGGACCTCAGGTTCTTGCGGCAGCTGTCGCAAAATATCTGAATGATGATCCGCAGGTTTCTTTTCTTCTCTTCGGTGATGAAAAGATATTGAAGCCTTGCTTTGAAAATTCTAAAAATCAGAATCGGGTCGAAATCGTTCCGACTCAAGATGTTATTCCGATGGAAATCAAACCATTGGATTTCCTTCGCTCGAAAAAATCGTCTATGTATCAGGCTATTGATGCAGTGAAGCAAAAGAAGGCAGATGCCGTTCTGACTGCCGGTTCAAGCGGCGGATTTGTCACAGGATCGACAATCCTTCTGAGAACGGCCGATGGTGTATTGAGAGCTGGATTGTGTTCTCCTTTTCCGACCAAGAAGAAGGGCGTTCCTTCCGTCGTCATGGATATCGGAGCAAGCAATTATAATACGGCTGAGGAAGTTTATCAGTTCGGTATCATGGGAAGATTATATGCCGAATCAGTGCTTGGCGTGAAGAACCCGGGCGTCTTTATCCTTTCTAACGGTTTGGAAGAAGGCAAGGGGACGGATGAGGTTGTCGAAGCCTATCATCTGATGAAAGAACGGCATCTGGAAGGATTTCAGGGAAACGTCGAGGCCAGGAATGCCCTGGATGGAAATCATGATGTCATCGTGACTCCTGGTTATGCCGGAAACATTTTCCTGAAGGCGAGCGAAGGAATGGGAAAAATCATGAACGATCTCATTAAGCAGTCCTTCAAGAAGAATCTTGTCACCAAAATCGGTTATCTTCTTTCATCCAAAGGCTTCAAGGAAATGAAGGAGACGATGGATTATCGCCGCTATGGCGGAGCCATCCTTCTAGGAATCGATGGTGTGTGTGTAAAAGCACATGGAAATTCCAATGAATATGCCTTCTATCAGGCAATCGGCGTTGCCAAAAAGATGGCAGAGACCGATATCGTCGAAAAAATCAGAACACAATTTCAAAATCAGGAGCAAATATGATTCCAGGCTTGGACAAGGTTTTCGAACGTTTCCATATCAAGACAGATAATATAGCCCTTTATGAGCAGGCCTTTACCCATGCTTCCTATAGCAATGAACATAAGGATTGTCCGTCTTATGATAGACTTGAGTTTCTGGGAGACTCCCTTTTGGATATGATTGTAGGAGATTTGGTGTATCAGGAAAATCCAGACTGCAATTCCGGCAGTCTATCCAAAATGCGCTCGGCTCTTGTAGAAGGACGGACCTTGACCCGCCTTTCCGAGGAAATCTTCGGGTTCTCAAAATTGGTACGGTATTCTCAAGGAGAAAAGGACAACGTCAAGTTTCATAAGCACATCGATGAAGACGTCTTTGAATCTTTCGTTGCTGCAGTTTATCTGGATCAAGGATATGAATTCGTGAGAAGGATGGTCATATCGATTTTTTACCCTCTGCTTTCCCAGGCGATGCATGTATCTCTTTCCAGGGATTCAAAATCCAGACTTCAGGAGATGCTCAAAGGGGCCAACATACAATATGTCGTGTTGAAGCAGGAAAATCCGAATTCTGAAAATGTGTGCTTTACGGTTGAAGCAAGGTATGGAGATGTAAGCCTTGGAATCGGGAAGGGGCACAACACCAAAGAAGCAGAAATCAATGCGGCCAAGGATGCCTTGCGCAAGAAAGTAGGTAAATGATATGGGACTGATCAATTTCTTGAAGAATAAGTTCGCACACCGAAAAGATGACGAAAAGAAGGAAGAAGCAGGACAGGAGGCCAATAAGCTTCCTGAGCAAACAGCAGATGAAGAAAAAAAGCAGCCTTTGCCTGCAAAGGAAAGCGAACGCATAGTCGAGGACAAGTATGTCGCCGGACTTGATAAGTCTAGGATTGGTTTTACCGAACGGTTAAAAAAACTTGCCAATTCAAACAAAGTCGTCAATCAGGATTACTTTGATTCACTGGAAAGAATCTTGATTGAGGCGGATGTCGGCGTCAATCTTTCACTGGAGCTGATCAAGGAAACTTCCTTGGAAGCCAGCGCAAGGAAAATCACCGATCCTGCAGAACTCAATGACCTACTCATTGATAAGATGTTTGTGTCCTATGCAAACAAAGGCGGCAGCTTTTCGACGGACATCGAGTTTTCCAAAGACTCTCCGACCGTCATTTTCATGTGTGGTGTCAATGGTGTCGGTAAGACGACGACGGTTGCCAAGCTGGCTTATAAATACAAGGGACGTGGGAAGAAGGTTCTTCTCGTTGCCGGAGATACGTTCCGTGCCGGGGCTGTCGAACAGCTGACTTTCTGGGCCGGCAAGGTCGGTGTCGATATCATTTCAAGACCAAACAGCGATCCGGCATCCTTATGCTATGATGCCATGAAAAAAGCCGTTGAAGAAAAGTATGATTTGGTTCTTGTCGATACCGCCGGAAGGTTGCAGAACAAAAAAGGTCTCATGGATGAACTTTCCAAGATGGTCAGGGTCATCAAAAAGGTCATTCCTTCCGCGCCGCATGAATCTCTTCTCATCATCGATGCCAATACAGGGCAGAACGGAATCGACCAGGCGAGCGTCTTCAAAGAGGCGGTCAACATCACCGGAATCATCATCACGAAGATGGATGGAACTTCCAAAGGTGGTATTATCCTATCTATTCGTGACAGGCTTTCCCTGCCGGTCAAATTCATCGGATTGGGCGAAAAAATGGATGACCTTGAAGAATTTGATTTGGACAAGTATCTATACGGACTTCTTGTCGGAGACGGAGAAAAAGAATGATCGTACGTTTCTTTCTCGGATTGTTTCTCGTCTATCTCCTGAATTCAATCCTGTCTATTCTTATCCATCTTTTGATTCCGAACTATTATCTTACTGAAGTCGTCATGTCGGTGACTCTCGCCTTCCTCTTTGCCTTGATGGAGCAGTGGATTGATAGAGCCCATTTCTATAAATATCCGAGATTCTGGTATATTTTCTTTATCACCGGCATCGTTTTCTGCCTTCTGGACCTCCTCTTCTTTGTCCTATGAGTATGGAAAACGAACTTGAAAAGAAGGAGAAGATTTCTGAACTTCTTCTCCTGTACGGAAAACTCCTGACGAAGAACGTCAGCAGAAGGCTGGAAATGTTCTATTTGGATGATTATTCCATCACGGAAATTTCCGAATTGGAAAAAGTCTCCAGGAATGCTGTCTTTGAATCTCTCAGCCATGGTGAGAAACAGCTTCTTCGATATGAGGAAAAGTTGTCGCTGAAGGAAAAATATGCTGTTCTCCTCAAAAAGCTCGATGAACTTTCGAAAGAGAAAGATGAAACCAAACGGGAAGAATTGATACAGGACCTGAAAGGAGAATTTGGTTATGGCATTTGAAGGATTGTCTAGCCGTCTGTCTGGCATCTTCAAGAAGATGCGTGGTCAGGCTACGCTGAGCGAAAGAAATATGGACGAGATGCTTTTCGAAGTAAGAAAGGCATTGTTGGAGGCTGATGTCAATTATGATGTCGTTGCGGACTTTATCAAGGAAGTCCGCGAGGAATCCATCGGACAGAAGGTCCTTCAGAAGGTTTCTCCTGGAGACATGGTCGTCAAGATTGTCCACGATAAGATGGAGAAGCTGCTTGGCGACGGAGACAACGATATTCCTTTTCGCCTCGATGGCCGTCCGACGGTCATCATGATGGTCGGTCTTCAGGGTACCGGTAAGACGACTTCGGCGGCCAAGCTTGCCCAGCTTTTCGAGACCAAGAACCACAAGAAGGTTCTTTTCGGTGCATTGGACGTCTACCGCCCTGCCGCCATCGATCAGTTGACCAACCTTGGATTGAAATGCAATCCGGCAGTGGATACCTATTCGGATAGGACAGGCACGCCTGTGCCGATGATTGCCAAGGCCGCCTATGAAAAGGCGGTTGCCGAGAAGTATCAAATCCTCATTCTGGATACAGCAGGCCGTCTTGAAATCGACGAGAAGCTGATGCAGGAACTTCAGGATATCCAGAAAAGTGTCAATGTCGACGAGACTTTGCTCACCGTGGATGCCTTGGTCGGTCAGAATGCCACCAACGTTGCCTTGGCCTTCCATTCCAAGGTCAAGATCACTGGTCTTGTCATGACAAAGCTTGATGGTGATTCCAGAGGCGGTGCTGCCCTGTCGATCAAGAAGCTGACCGGAATCCCTATCAAGTATGCCGGTACTGGCGAGAAGGTGACCGATTTCGAGAATTTCCATCCTGACCGTATGGCAGATAGAATCCTCGGCATGGGAGATATCGTTTCCCTGGTCGAGGAGATGCAGGAGAAGATTGATGCCAAACAGGCTGAAAAGACCACAAGGCGTCTCCAGCAGGGACTTTTCGATCTGAATGACATGCTCTCCCTGATGAAACAGATGAACCGTCTGGGTCCTCTTAAGAAAGTACTCTCTATGCTTCCCAACATGCCAAAGATGGATGATGACCAGATGGATGCTGCCCAGGCGGCTCTTAAGAAGACGGAAGTCATCATCAATTCCATGACACGCGAGGAAAGAAAGAAGCCGGAGATGATCAAGACTAGCAGAAAGGTCCGTATTGCCAAAGGAGCCGGCGTACAGCCTTCTGATGTCAGCAAGCTTCTGGATTCCTTTGCCATCATGAAGAAACAGATGAATGAGTTCAAACGCAATCCACGCATGGCGATGAGCATGATGCAGGGATTCAACATGGGGAAGAAAAGATAGGTTTGAAAAGATGAAAAAGACCGAGGTATCTGACTGAGACAGCCAGATGCTTCGGTCTTTATTTTGATTCTGTGAAACGCTTCCCTTTTTGAAGTGCTTCTTCTTCCTTTTTTGTAAGGCTGGAGTCGTGATGCAAAACCTGATCAATCAAAGGAGCATCCTTTTTGGAATAGGTCATCTTATCGAAGAGATCCCTTCTTTTTTCGTAGGTCTCCCGGATGGCTTCTCTGCGATGATAGGTTTCGATGGCCTCATGGTTTCCACAGAGGAGAATGTCAGGAACTTTCTTTCCCTCATATTCGAGGGGATACGTGTATTGCGGATATTCCAGGATGGTATTGTTGAACGATTCTTCCTTGGTTGAGCCGTCGCTGATGGCTCCTTTGAGAAGCCTGACGATGCTATCACAGACAGCCATGGCCGGAATCTCACCTCCCGTAAGGATGAAATCACCCAGGGAAATCTCTTCGTCGACATAATCTTCAAATCTGGAATCGACGCCTTCGTAGTGTCCGCAGACAAGAAGGATTTCATCTTCCTTGGAAAGACGGATGGCATCCTTCTGGGTATAGGCATGACCTTTCGGACCAAGGAAGATCTTGTGGGTCTTTTCGCTTATGTTTGCTCTCATGCAGTTCATGAGAGGCTCCATCCTCATGATCAAGCCGGCTCCACCACCGATGGGATGGTCATCGACCCTGTGGTTTTTGTCCAGGGAGTAGTTCCGGATATTGATGAGCTGGATTTCCACAATGCCGTTGGATATGGCTCTTCCGATGATGGAGCTTTTCAGGAATTCGTTGTAGAAATCCGGAAAAAGCGTCATGATTTTGATCTTCATCACTGGATGACTTCGCTTCCGAGTTCCGTCAGCTGAATCTTCTTTCCCTTCTTGTCGACACTTTCAATGAACTTGTCCATGATGAATGGAATATAGGTTGTCTTGCCGATGACAAGATATTCTCCCGCAGGCATCTTCTCGATGTGGTCGACGACGCCGACGTCCTGACCATGGAGGTCGATGACATGAAGTCCTATCAATTCATCATAAAAGAACGTCCCTTTCGGAGCACGCACGTTCTGATAGATATCCTTTCCGATAAAGGAATGGATTTGGTTGATATCATCATAGCCTTCAAGTCCGATGGCTATGATTCTGGAATTCTTCACCATCTCGGAAGTGATGATATATTCTTTTTCCCCGCCGGTCTGATCTGCAATCAAGACCTTTTTTCCGACTTTGAAACGGTCGGCTGCAGTGGATGAGGTGACGCTGACCTTCAACTGACCCTTGAGCCCGAAGAAGTTGACGATTTTACCGATTTTCTTTTTTGGCATGTTTCTGTCTACCTTTCTTTATCAATAAAAGGGGAGTGTAAGCTCCCCAATGTGGTTTTACTTTTCCTCGCCGTTGAATTCATCGAAGGATTCGAAGCGAAGATGGACTTTCTTTCTCATGTTTTTGACGGAAACATTGAGGATAGTACGCAAGGAATCGGAAATGACACCATGACGACCGATCAGCTTTCCCAAATCCTCTTTTTCGCAGAGGATGAGGTAGTTCTGCTCCTTCTTTCCGAGGTCCTCGGGCTTATCTGTGCGTTTGATCAGAAGACCTTCAGGCTTGCTAACCAACGGTTCGATGAGTGAGCGGATGTCCCCAGTGAGATCGAGGTTAGTTTCGTTTTCCATGATTACTTTGCCTCAGAATTCTTTTTGGCAGCTAATTTTGCTTCGACGTGCTTCTTGTAGATGCCCTTCTGGGTGAGAAGAGTCTTGACGGAATCGGACGGGATGGCACCGTTGGCCAGCCACTTGAGGGCTTCGGCTTCATCGATGGTGCACTCATTGGTGTTCGGGTTGTAGGAACCGAGCTGAGCGAGAGCAGCGGAATTCGGAATTCTTCTGGAATCGCTGACGACGATTCTGTACTGGGCATAATGGGTTCTGCCGATACGAGCTAATCTGATTTTGACCATTTTAATTATCTCCTGTAGATTATTTGATGCCTGAAAAGTATAGACCAACAGAGTGATGGTGTCAAGGGTTTTATATGGACAGGAAGAAAAACAGCAGAATGACAAGAATGACAATAAAAATGGCCACCGGGAAGGTGGCCAGTCACTTATATTCAATAAATAAGAAGAGAATGTTGTTTTTGTCTGTTTTACTTAGCTTCTTCAGCTTCAGCCTTGGCAGCCTTGGCAGCTTCCTGCTTGGCTTTGGCAGCGGCCTTCTTCTTGTCGGCTGCAGTCTTGGTAGCGGCTAAATTGGCAGCAATCTTATCCTTGCGGATGACTTCTTCCAATCTGGCAGCCTTGCCGGAACGGGCTCTGAGATAATAGAGCTTATGTCTTCTGACCTTACCATGCTTGATGACGGAAATGCTGGCGATGGTCGGAGAGTTGATGAGGAAGTTTCTCTCGACACCGACACCGGCAGAATCCTTTCTGACGATGAAGGTCTTGCTGGCGCCAGCTCCACGGATGGAGATGACGACACCTTCGAATGCCTGCTGTCTTTCTTTGTTGTTTTCACGGATGGTGACCATGACCTTGATGGTATCACCGATTTCGAACTCAGGAAGATCGTGTCTGATCTGGGTAGCAGTAACCTGCTGGACTAACTGTTTGTTCATTAGTTTTCTCCTTTGGAAATGATTGTGTTGTCCTGCTGCACATGGTCAAGTGACACTCCAGCGGTGCATCAGTCAGCCTTGAAAAGGCCAAGGCAACAATTAAGATAGCACAAATGCAGACCAGTTACAAGAAAATGTTCAAATTCCTGTTGCATATCTTGACTTGGGCTAGTATAATTCTTAAGGTTAAGGCATTTCTATGCCCTTTTTTCGAGGACAATGTCTTGACAGTGGGAAGTCAGTGACAGCTGCTAGTACCACATGCATGTCATAGGAGGAAAATGAAATGGCTGCAAAAAAAGTCACCAGAACGATGATCATTCGTGCTGAAGGCGGCGGAGCCAACCCTGCAAAATTGGGTCAGAAGCTCGGCCCTTACGGCATCGGCGGTAAATTCTGCCAGGAATTCAACGCCAAGACTGCCGACCGCAGAGGCGAAGTCGTTCCCTGCATTCTCACGATCTATGAAGATCGTACCTTCGAGATGAGTTTCAAGACCACCCCGACCACCTATCTTCTTTTGAAGGCTGCCGGCGTCCAGAAGGGTCGCAAGGGTCCTGACCACGGCGGAAACAGCAAAGAAGTCATCGGCCACATCAAGAAGGAAGACGTCAAGAAGATTGCTGAATACAAGATGCCTGATCTCAACGTCGATTCCCTTGAAGCCGCTGAGAGATGCGTCGCCGGATCTGCCAAGTCCATGGGTATCGTCATCGACGACTAATCTAAAGGAGAAACATGAAAAATGAAAAAGTTATCTAAGAAATATGCTGCTTCTTTAGCTCTCATCGAAAAGGACAAGAAGTATACTTTTGAAGAAGCCTGCGAATTGGTCAAGAAGACCGCTACGGCAAAATTTGACGAATCCATCGATGTCAGCTTCAAACTCAACATCGATCCGAAGCAGGCTGACCAGCAGCTCAGAGGAACTGTCACCCTGCCGCATGGAAACGGCAAGACCGTCAGAGTCCTTGCCATCACTGACAAGGTTGCTGATGCTACCGCTGCCGGTGCCGACTTTGTCGGACAGCAGGATATGCTCGACAAGATCCAGAAGGAAAACTGGTTTGACTTCGATGTCATCGTTGCCACTCCGAATATGATGGGTCTCTTAGGCCGTATGGGTCGTGTCCTTGGTCCGAAAGGATTGATGCCGAACCCGAAGACCGGAACCGTCACTCCTGATATTGCTTCTGCCATCAAGGAAATCAAAAACGGTAAGATTTCCTATCGTAATGATAAGGATGGCAACCTTGCCTTCAACTTCGGCAAATCCAGCTTCGACGCTCAGAAACTTGCCGAAAACCTCAAGGCCATCGTTGAAACCGTCAACAGAATCAAGCCGGCTTCCGTCAAAGGAACCTACATTGCCTCTGCTACGATTTCTTCCACTTATGGTCCGGCCATCCGCTTGGCCCTGTAATCCGTATCCGTTGTCGTCCGATTGATTCGGGTGTCTCAATATACCTAAGACAGTAACTGCCGATAGATAAACGGCTTAATTCGTTACCGAGGATTGAGTAACTAATTTTACAAAGTCAACAAAGTATATTGTTATATACACCAAACCTAAAATGAGGAGGTGAAAAGATGAATCAGCAGATTTTAGCTGAGAAGAAAGAAATCGTTGCCAAACTCAACGATACTCTAAAGACTTCTCACACTACAGTCGTAGTCTCTTATTCCGCTTTGTCTGTTGCTGAAGTCAACCAACTCAGAACCAACCTCAAGAAGGCTGGTGCTAAGCTCTCCGTTCAGAAGAACGCCCTTATGAAGAAGGCTGTCGATGAAGATGGTCTTTCTGCATTGGATTCCCTTCTGAAGGGACCGTCTGCCTTAGTCACCGCTGAAGAAGCTGGCGCTGGATTGGATGCCTTAGGCGAATTTGCTAAAGCCCATAAGAAGAACTTCGCTGTCAAAGGCGGTATGATTGATGGCAGTTTCTGCGACGCCGACAAGCTTAATGATTTGGCCAATATCGGTGGCAAGGAAGGTGCTCTCAGCCGTCTTCTGTCTGTCTTGGAAGCACCGCTCGTTCAGTTTGCCCTTACTATCAAGGAAGTTGGCAAGAAGAACGATCCTGAAGGCGCCAAGACCCTTGCCGACTAATCGGCATTCCGTGTTGTAAAAAACCATTAATGGAGGAAAACTAAAATGGCTAAGTTAGTTAAAGAAGATGTCATTGCCGGTTTGAAGGAAATGAACATGGTCGAGATCATGGATCTTGTCCATGCCATCGAAGAAGAATTCGGTGTCAAGGCTGCCGCTGGTGTCGCTGCTCCGGCCGCTGCTGCCGCTGCCGAAGGACCGTCCGAAGTCACTGTCACCCTCAAAGCTGTCGGTGGTTCCAAGGTTCAGGTCATCAAGGCTGTTCAGGCCATCACTGGATTAGGCCTTATGGATGCCAAGAAGCTTGTTGACAAGGCTCCTGTCGCCATCAAGGAAAAGTGCTCTCCGTCCGAAGGCGAAGAACTTGCCAAGCAGCTTACCGCTGTCGGTGCCGAAGTCGAAGTCAAGTAATCCGTATTTCACTTGCGTATCCTAGTCCCACATCGCCCTTTTTGGGGAGGTGTGGGTTTAGTTGTCTATAAGGAGTCGGGCCTAGACCACACAAAAAGCCCGACTTTTATTCGAAAATCCTTAAACAACTTCAGCCGTTGTGTGAGCGGAAAGAAAGACACGAGGTAAATATATGGAAGAATTAGATCTGAATAAATATAAAAGAACTGAAACAGGACGTATCGATCTCAGTAAGACGTTCTCCAACGTTCCCTTGCCGAATCTTTGCGATGTTCAGCTCCAGTCTTTTGCGTGGTTTACTGAAACTGGCGTAGATGAGGTTTTCCGTGATGTTTTCCCTATCCTTTCGAACAAGGATACCCGTGGACACGAAACTGAGACTGAGCAGGTTGCAGAGCTTGATTATGTCAGCTCCGAATGGGGCGATGCCAATGCCAAGCATGATTATTTTGAGTGCAAAGTCTCTGCTTTGACCTATTCTGCCCCGCTTCATGTCACTTTGAGGCTGAAGCATCCGGATGGAACTGTCACGGAAGAAAAAATCTTCATGGGTGACTTCCCTTGGATCACCCCTAGCGGAACCTTCATCATCAACGGTTCTGAAAAGTGCATCGCTTCCCAGCTTGTCCGTTCGCCGGGCGCCTATGTCTCTAAGGAAAGAGACATCGTCACCATCAAAAAGAGTGAAAACGACGATAGAAACGAAATCGAATATACCTATGGCTCCGACATCATTCCTGCCAGGGGTATCTGGCTTGAATATCTTACCGATAGCCGTGATTTTGTCTCTGTCCGTATCGATAAGCAGAAGAAGGTTCCGGCTGTCGTTCTTTTGAGAGCTTTGGGCCTTGTTTCCGATTCCGACCAGCTTTATGATGATTCCATCCCGTTTGATGAAACCGGAAAGAAAGCTACCGTCACCGGTGTCCTTGGTCTTTTTGGCAACAACGCCTTCTTCAAGAGAGCTCTTGAAAAGGAAACGGCCAAACAAAAGAAGACCACTGTCGTCGCCAGAATCCATGACGCTGTCGGAACGATTTTCAAAAAACTGCGTCCGGGTGAACCTTTCACATCCGATTCCGCTGCCAATACGCTCAAACAGCGCTTCTTTGAGAATGAGCACTATGATCTTGGAAGAGCCGGAAGATTCAAAATCAACGAAAAACTCGGCGTCTATGATCGCTTGATCGATCAGACCCTTGCCGAGGATTTGATTTCCAAGGATGGTGAAGTCGTCTATGAAGCAGGTCATGTTCTTTCGACGGATGAAGTCAACGAGCTTCGCAAGGAAGCCTTCTTTGACAACAATGAAAACCATACCGTCTATCTTTCTTCCAATGCTGCCCTTGACGATCATAACCGTGTCAATCTTGTCAAGGTCAGGAAACCGGGAGACAACAATGAAATCGTCCATGTCATCGGTACGGATCTGACTCTTGATCTTACCTATGTCACGATTCCTGATATCGTCGCCTCTCTTTCCTATATGCTCAATCTTACCGATGGCATCGGCTATACCGATGATACTGATCATCTTGGAAACAAGAGAGTCCGTTGCGTCGGCGAATTGATCCAGGATAAATTCCGCGCAGGCCTTGGAAAGATGAAGAGAACCATCCATGACAGAATGTCCACTTCTGATCTTTCTGTCCTCAATATCTCTTCTTTGATCAATATCAAGGCCCTTACCAGTGCTGTCAATCAGTTCTTCAATTCCGATTCTCTTTCCCAGTTCATGGACCAGACCAACCCTCTTGCCGAACTTACCAACAAGAGACGTCTTTCCGCTTTGGGAAGAGGCGGCCTTACCAGGGATAGAGCTTCGTCTGCCGTCCGTGATGTCCATCCGACGCATTACGGCAGAATCTGCCCTATCGAAACTCCGGAAGGTCAGAACATCGGTTTGATCAGCAACCTTGCCTGCTATGCCAAGGTCAATGAATATGGTTTCCTTCAGACTCCGTATCGTCCTGTCCATGATCGTATCGTCGACAACGACAAGGACCATGTCCAGTGGCTCACGGCCGATGAGGAGAGAAACCATGTCATCTGCCAGGCAAACGTCAATGTCGATCCTACGACCAACCGCATCATGGATGATGCCGTCTCTGCACGTTACAATGGCGAATATGTCACGAGAAATGCCGAAGATTGCGATTTGATCGATGCTTCTCCGAAGCAGATTGTCTCCGTCGCTGCCGCCTGTATTCCTTTCTTGGAAAACGATGACGGAAAACGTGCCTTGATGGGCTCTAACATGCAGCGTCAGGCTCTTCCTCTTCTCAGACCGGAAGCTCCTTTTGTCGGAACTGGTCTTGAAGCGAAGATAGCCCATGATTCCGGTGAAGCTCTCCTGGCATTGGCTCCCGGCTATGTCGAATATGTCGATTCCCGTCAGATTGTCATCAATCAGGATGATGGAGTCAAGAAGGTCTATAAGCTTCGTTCTTTCGTTCGTTCCAACAAGAGAACATGCATTTCCCAGTCTCCGATTGTCAAGGTCGGTGACCATGTCGAAGCCAGTCAGATCATCGCCAATGGTCCTTCCATGGACAAGGGCGAACTTGCTTTGGGTCAGAATGCCGTCGTAGCCTTCACTACATGGCATGGATACAATTACGAAGACGCTGTCGTCATTTCCGAAAGATGCGTCAACAACGATCTTTTCACCAACCTCATCATCGAGGAATATCCGATTGAAAGACGCAAGACCAAGCTCGGCGACGAAGAGTTCACCAGAAATGTCCCGAACCTTGGCGAAGACAAGAAGACCTATCTTGATGAAAAAGGTATCGTCACGCCTGGTACGGAAGTCAAGGAAGGCGATATTCTTGTCGGAAAGACCACTCCGAAGGGTGAAACGACCGAAACCAACAACGATCATCTTCTCAAGTCTATCTTCTCTTCCAAATCCGATGAGGATAAGGATACTTCCCTGAGAGTTCCTCACGGTGGTGAAGGTATCGTCCTTGATGTCAGGACTTTCTCCAGAGACAAGGGCGATGAGCTTCCGCCGGATGTCATCGAATCCGTCAAGGTCTACGTCGTTCAGAAGAGAAAAATCCAGGTCGGCGATAAGATGTCCGGCCGTCACGGAAACAAGGGCGTCATCTCCAAGGTCCTTCCTGTCGAGGATATGCCTTATCTTCCCGATGGAACACCTGTCGACATCCTTCTTTCTCCTATGGGCGTTCCTTCCCGTATGAACATCGGTCAGGTTCTTGAAGTCCAGCTCGGTCTGGCCTGCAAGAAACTTGGTATCAAGGTTTCCACGCCTGTCTTCGATGGTGCTACCAACGAAGAAATAGAAGGCTTCATGAAGCTTGCCAATATTCCGGAAGATGGAAAGACCGTCCTTTATGATGGTCAGACCGGTGAAAGGTTTGACAGCCGTATCGCTGTCGGCGTCATGTATATGATTAAGCTCGACCACATGGTCGAAGATAAGATTCATGCACGAGCCATCGGTCCGTATTCTCTTGTCACCCAACAGCCGCTCGGTGGTAAGGCTCAGAATGGTGGTCAGCGTTTCGGTGAAATGGAAGTCTGGGCTCTGGAAGCCTATGGTGCAGCCTATACTCTTCAGGAAATGCTCACCATCAAGTCTGATGATATGGTCGGTAGAAACAAGACTTATGAAGCAATTCTCAAGGGCAATCAGGTCAGCAAGCCGAATATGCCTGAATCGACCCGTGTTCTCATCAAGGAACTTCAGGGCCTTGGCATCGATGTGAACCTTCTCGATGAGAAGAACCAGCCGATCAATATGGATACGATTTCCGAAGAAGCAGAACGCGACAGCCGTAGAACGCATCATGACATCGTCAACTTCGATACGAAGCATGACGAGGAAAGTGATGACGAAGATGCTAGAAATGCTCATCTCGAGGATGAAGTCGATCAGGAATTCGCCGACAATCAGAGCGATGAATTCACTGATGAGGACGATTCGTCCGAAGATGAAGCGGAATAAGGAGGCCATTGAACCATGTTTGATTTAAACCGTTTAAAGGCAATCAAGATTGGTCTTGCCAGTCCGGACAAAATCCGTGAATGGGGTAAGGGTGAGGTCACCAAACCGGAAACCATCAACTACCGTTCGCAAAAGCCGGAACCGGATGGCTTGTTCTGCGAAAAGATCTTTGGTCCTGCCAAGGATTATGAATGCCACTGCGGAAGATATAAAAAGTCTTCCTTTGCCGGTAAAGTCTGCGAAAAGTGCGGCGTCGAGGTCACTCTCAAAGCTGTCAGAAGAGAAAGAATGGGTTATATCAACCTTGCTTTCCCCTGCACTCATATCTGGTATGCCAAGGGCAGCCCGTCCAAGATGGGCCTTACCTTGGGTATCCCTCCCAAGCAGCTTGAAGAAGTCGTCTACTTTGTTTCCCACATCGTCACCAATGCCGGTATTTCCAAGATCTTGAAATATCGTCAGGTCCTTGACGAGAAGACGGCACGTACTGTTTTCCAGTCCGTCATCGAACAGGAAATCCTTACCAGTGACAAGCTTCATGATGGTGATTTGGATTATGCCAAGGGCAAGAACTATGTTGCCACCATGAGCCGATTCTCCCAACCGTTTGATTTCTTCACTGTCTCCAAGTACATCCATAAATATACCGGTGCTGAATTCGGCATCGGTGCCGAAGCCGTTCTCAAGCTTCTCAAGGAAATTGACCTTGACAAGGAAATCGAAGAGGTTTCCACGGACTTGAGAAATTCCGTCGGCGACAAGAACCAGAAGAGAATCAAGGCCATCAAGAGACTTGAGGTCTTGGAATCCTTCAAGAATTCCGGCATCAAACCGGAGTGGATGGTTCTCACCGTCTTACCTGTCATTCCACCGGATCTTCGTCCGATGATGCAGCTCGATGGTGGAAGATATGCTACTTCCGACCTCAACGACCTCTATCGTCAGGTCATCATCAAGAACAACCGTCTGAAGCACGAGATTGAAGAGCATGCTCCGAACGTCATCCTCATCAATGAAAAGCGTATGCTTCAGGAAGCTGTCGATGCCCTCATCGACAACGATAAGAGAAATAAGCCTGCCCAGTCTATTTCTGGCAATACTTTGAAGTCTCTTTCTTCTACCCTGAAAGGTAAGCAGGGAAGATTCCGTCAGAACCTTTTGGGTAAGCGTGTCGATTATTCCGGCCGTTCCGTCATTGCCGTCGGACCGACGCTCAATATGGATGAATGCGGTCTTCCGCGTGAAATGGCCGTTCAGCTCTTCCGTCCTTTCATCGCCCACTACCTCATCTTTGCCAAGGACAGCACCGTCACTTCCCAGAGACAGGCCGATGAATTGATTGCCAAGCGCGATCCCCGTGTCTATGATGCCATCGAAAAGATCGCATCCGATCACCCGGTCCTTCTCAACCGTGCTCCGACTCTTCACAGACTTGGCATCCAGGCCTTCCGTCCGATTTTGATCGAAGGAAAGGCCATCCGTCTGCATCCGCTTGTCTGCCCTGGCTTCAATGCCGACTTCGACGGCGACCAGATGGCTGTCCATGTTCCGCTTTCCCGTCAGGCTCAGGCCGAAGCCCTCACCCTGATGATGGCAAACCGCAACATCCTCAAGCCTAGCGATGGTAAGCCTATCTGCGTTCCTTCCCAGGATATGATCTATGGTAACTATTATCTTACCTTGGAAGACAATGCCGAACTCAATGAGATGTATGTCAAGTATTACGAAAAACGTGGCGAACCTCTCATGGCTGAGAAATTCCGTTCCTATATTAAGTATGAAGGTAAGGTCTTCACCAATCCTGACACTGCCATCTTGGCTTATCAGGACGGCAAGATTTCCCTGAGAACAAGAATCTTCGTTCCTGGAAAATCGCTTGGAAAGAGTGAATTCTCCGAAAAACAGAACAATTCCTATCTTCTTACCACTGTCGGAAAGTTGATCTTCAACAGAATCTTCCCTTCCGACTTCCCATACATCAACTTCCCATATCGTGATGACAAGGATGCCAAGAAGGACTATGCCAAGAACTTCACGGCTACCTTGGATGAATTCTTTGTCACTGCCAGTGAAGCCTATCAGACTGTCATCGCTTCCGGCAAGTTCAAGGATGGCGATGATTTCGATGCCTTCAAGGAATATTGCAAACTTCAGCCTTTGCGTGTACCGATTGAAAAGAAGGGTATCAAGACGATGATGGATAAGATTTTCCATCGTTATCATGAAGACTCCGTCAAGACGGCTGCCATCATGGACCTCTTCAAGAACCAAGGCTTTGATTATTGCACCAAGTCCGGTCTGACCGTCTCCTTGGATGATATGAAGCCGCTTGATGGCCGTGACCAGCTCTACAAAGCAGGATATGAAGCCGTCAAACAGGTTCAGGAAGAATATGAACTTGGTTTCTGCACCGATAGTGAAAGACATAAGGCCATCATCTCCATCTGGTCCAACGTCAAGGAAAACAAGAAGGACGACAAGGCTGTCACAATGAAGAAGCTGCTCAAGCAGCGTATGGCTTCTGCTCCACGTAATCCACTTTTCATGATGATGGAATCCGGAGCCCGTGGTTCCGAAGACAACTACATGCAGTTGATTGGTATGAAGGGTAACATGCTCAAGGCCAACGGCGAAGAAATTGAAACTCCTGTTACCAACTGCTATGTTGATGGTCTTTCCGTTTCTGAATACTTCTCCTCTACTCACGGTACCAGAAAGAATGGTTCCGATACTGCCTTGAAGACTGCCGACTCCGGTTATCTTACAAGACGTCTTGTCGATGTCTCTCACAATGTCATTGTCAGGGAAGAAGACTGTGGATGCGATCACGGACTTCTCATCTCTGAACTCAGGGATGACAATAATAGTATCATTGCTTCCCTTGAAGATCGTCTTGTCGGCCGTTATCTGATGCATGACATCGTTGATACGGAAACAGGTGAAGTCCTCGTTTCCTGCGACAAGTGCATGGATGAAGAAGATGCCAAGAAGATCATCGATCATGGATATAAGCAGGTTGAAATCCGTTCCGTCCTCACCTGTGAATCCAATGACGGCATCTGCGTCAAGTGCTATGGCCGTAACCTTGCCACTGGTAAGCTTGCTGAAATTGGCGATACCGTCGGTATCATGGCTGCCCAGTCCATTGGTGAACCAGGTACTCAGTTGACTTTGAAGAACTTCCATACCGGTGGTGTTGCCGGTCAGTCTGATATTACACAGGGTCTTCCCCGTGTCCAGGAACTTCTTGAAGTCCGTCATCCGAAGGCAAAAGCCCTTGCTACCATCACGCATATCTCCGGTGTCGTCAAGGAGAAGAAGCAGTTTGGTCTCAGAACCCTCTTCACCATCCAGAACGATCTCGAAGAACAGCAGTTCACTTCCTATCCGGGTGCTACTCCGAATGTCGAGCTTGGTCAGCAGGTTCCTGCTGGTTATCCTTTGACCAAGGGTACCATCGATCCTAAGGAGTTGCTTGACTGCACGGATTTGACCACTGTCAGGAATTACCTGATCAAGGAAGTCAAATATGTCTACAAGAGCAATGCCGGTATCGATATTTCCGACAAGCATCTTGAAATCATCGTCCGCCAGATGACCAATAAGCTTTTGATCATCAACGCCGGTGATACGGACCTGCTCCCTGGACAGAAAGTCGATGATGTTGCCTTCACGGACAACAATGAAAAGGTCCTTGCCCATGGTGGAAATCCTGCCGTCGGCCGTCCGATCATCCTTGGTATCACCAAGGCTGCCTTGGATACGGATTCCTTCCTTTCTGCCGCCTCCTTCCAGCAGACCACTTCTGTTCTTACCGATGCTGCCATCAAAGGCAAAGTCGATTATCTCAAGGGTCTCAAGGAGAACGTCATGATCGGTAAGCTCATCCCTGCCGGTACTGGCCTTAGACCGATTCTTGTCAATGAAGATGAAGACGAAGATGAAGAAGAGGATTTACATCCTACCTCATCGCCTCTTCATGACGAACAACTCTTGAAGTAAATGGCTATAGATGCTAGAATCCTTTCTAGCATCTATCTGCAGCCGTAGTTCAGTGGTAGAACGATAGCTTCCCAAGCTGTATATACGGGTTCGATTCCCGCCGGTTGCTCCAATCGAAAAACAAAGCCTTGATTCTTGTTTGTCTCAAGGCTTTTTTAGATTTTGATTTTCCAGGATGAAGGGTTCCTTTCCTAAAACTCCGTAATCAATGATTTCAAAGCATTGAAGTAAAGAATGTTTGCAACGATAAGAGCGACGGAAATAAGAATTCCGATGCTGAGGAAGATGTAGAACTTGGTATCTTTTGCAACTCTTGAATCGGAAAGGAAACGGATGGTAGCAAAGGTGGAAAGGGATGGGTCGATAAGTCCGGTGATGACGACAAGGATTGGATATTGTGTCATTCCGAAGGAAACATAGTGATTTGTGATGGTGGATCTAAAGGTTCCTTCAGGCCAACTATCGTTGAAAAATAGGTTTTGCTCATCCATCCTGTCTTATCATAGAATGTGACCCTAAAGAGAATGGATAGGACCAGCGATAAGGCAAGAAAGGAACATAATCTTCGAGATGTCTTAGAAGAGCTTTTTTCTTGATCTAAATTGATTTTTCAAAATGTAATATACTATTGTATATTATTTGAGAATAAAGTTTCTTGACTTCCTTTTGTGAATTCGACATTTTTGTCATTGTTTGTTGTTCGATTGATATGCTTTGAATTGTAAAATATATACGTCAATCGGGGGAAACAAATCATGAATACTGACAAAATCTATGCCGAATCCATTGCAAACGAATATGCCATCAAGGATACCACCAAGGTCATGCAGTTACGAAAGCTCGATAGGAAAGCAAAGCTTCCAGCAACAATCTTCACCTATACGTGGGGTATTCTCTTTGCTTTGGTGTTCGGTGTTGGATTGTGCCTGGCGATGAAGGTCATCGGTGATGGGAGCACACTGACTTTTGTCTTCGGTATCATCATCGGATGTGTCGGAATGCTTGGAGTCGGCATCAATTATCCTATTTATAAGAAGATTCTTGAATCAGGAAAGAAGAAATATGCTGGTGATATCATCCGTCTTGCCAAGGAAATTGCAGACGGAGAAGATAAGTGATTTCTGAATTTTGCGTCGAAAGATAGATGGGAGGACAAGGGCTGGCTTAGGTCAGCAAATGATATGGCAAAGAACGACAGCAAATATTTCAACACCGCCCTCCTGATGGATGAGGCACTTCTTCAGCTTCTGCAGAAAAAAGATTTTGAATATATAACCATAAAGGAACTATGTAGGAAGGCAGGTGTCAATCGTTCTACGTTTTACCTGCATTATGAGAATATGAGTGATATTCTCAAAGAGAGCATGGAAATGTTGGAAAAGAAGTTTTATAGTTCCTTTTCCTCTGTGGACAGGCCAAAGGATTCTTATTACATCACACCGGACTATTTAAAACCTTACCTCGAATTCGTGAAAGAAAACAAAATTGTCTATCGGCTGATATGTGAGAAGACAAATCTGTTTGAAACCCAGAAGACATTGAATCGGCTTTATAATAATATATTCCAGCCGATATTGGAAAGCCATCATGTCCCAAAGGAAAAGCAAGCCATCATTTTTTCCTACTATTTCGGAGGAATCACATCCATGATTCAAAAATGGGTCTCTCAGGATTGCCTAGTGGATGTTGATGATATGGTGGAGATGATCATAGGGTGTCTGGATCATGAATGAAGCTGCTAGGAAATTCCGTCGACTTTCTCAGGATGGAGTCATATCCATCCTGACTTCTTTTTTGTTTTGCTGCTATAACACATTTATCGGCCTTTCAAAAGACAACGTCTTTTCTTTGTCTATTGCAGGGTATTATCTTCTTCTTTGCCTTATGCGTCTTTTTTGCTTTATATTGATGAAGAAAAACTTAAAGTCAGGAAAAGAAAATGCGAAAGAGTATAAGGTGCTCTCTGCGTTTCTTTTTGTCCTGAATATTCTTTTGATAGGTCCTATCATCCTCCTTGCAATGCATCAAAAAGAGTATAAAGGGGAGATGATACAAGCTATTACGATGGCTGTCTATTCAACTTATAAAATTACGATGGCAATCATCAGATTTGTCACAAGGAGAAAGACAAACTCCATGGGAACATCTATCCGCATGACTCTTTCCATGACGGACGCCTTGGTTTCTATTCTGTCTTTGCAGAATACACTGATTCTTGTCAATGGCAGTGCGGATAAAGAAGATATGCGGATATTGTCTATCGTTTCTTCCTGCCTGATATTTTTGGTCATTCTGCTTTTGACGATATTTGACTGTGTGCGGATATGGAAATATGATAAAAGCGCAAAAGGCAGGATGAATCTATTTGACTGAAACTATGATAAAAGCCGGTAATTTCTTTTGATATCAAAATTCCATGATTTGAAGGGCAGCATGTTTTTTAAGCTCAAGCATAGATGCGAATTTATATCACTGATATTGAATTTGATATAACTTTATTGAAAACAAAAAATATAATATTGAATTCCTTTGAATTTTTGCGTATCATAATGTCATACAAAGGAGGCATGAATGATTCAATGGTTTTCAAAGAATGAGAAGTCTGCAGTTGCAACAATCTATCCTACCAACATTACCATCAATAAGGCGGGTTCTGCGATGCTGAAGGATTCCTATGCTGTCATGCTTGGTCTTGATGAGGATGATTATAAGATTGCTTTACAGCCGATTTCTCAGGATGAATATGAGAAGAGGGAATTCCCGGTAGACAATATGTTCGTATTGTCTGGAGGAAAAACCTATGCTCGTGTATCATCTACGGATTTTGTCGAGAAGGTGGCTTGTTTGATGGGGTGTAATTTCAAGGAAAAGGCACGGAAGTATCCATGCTTCTATGATCAGCATGAGAAACTTCTTGTGATTGATCTTAAAAAGGAGGCTTCCCACAATGCCTGACACCTATATCATCATGGTAATTATCTGGGCTGTTGTCTTTGTTGCCGCTTTGATTGCCGAAATATTCTCTGAAGCATTGGTTTCGGTATGGTTCTGTGTCGGTGCTGTTGTAGCTTTAGGAGTATCTTTCATCCCCGGAATGCCGTTTTGGGGAAGCATCATCGTCTTTGTCGGTGTCTCGGCCTTGTCTTTCCTGATTATAAGACCACTTGTCAAGGATAAGCTCTTCCGTCTTCATGCGAAGACGAATGTAGACTCAATGATTGGAAGAAAGGGTCTTGTCACAAAGAAAATCACAACCTTTGAAAAAGGCGAAGTGAAAGTGGATGGTGTACTTTGGTCAGCTATCAAGAAAGAATCCGAAGAAGATATTGAAGTTGGTAAGATTGTTGAAGTGATTTCTATACAAGGAAATAAGTTGTTTGTAAAAGAAGTACATTGATAAAAAGGAGAAATCATTATGCCAGTAGGTGCAATTATTGCTTTAGTATTTTTAGGTATTATCGTTCTTGCCATTTTGATTACTTTACTTTCAAAGATAAAAATCGTCAATCAGACCGATAAGTTTGTCGTCGAAAGGCTTGGAAAATACCTTGCTACATGGGACACAGGTGTTCATTTCCTTGTTCCGTTTGTCGACAGGGTATCCAAAAAGGTCTCGATGAAGGAACAAATTTATGACTTCCCGCCTCAGCCTGTCATCACCAAGGACAATGTTACGATGCAGATTGATACGGTCGTCTTCTTCAATGTCACTGATCCAAAGCTGTTCACTTATGGTGTCGAGAATCCGATTGCTGGTATCGAGGCACTTTCTGCTACGACTTTAAGAAACATCATCGGTGATCTTGATCTTGATCAGACTCTTACAAGCCGTGACATCATCAATACCAAGATGAGACAGATTCTTGATGAAGCTACTGATCCATGGGGCATCAAGGTTACCAGGGTCGAAGTCAAGAACATCCTTCCTCCGAAGGATATCCAGGCAGCTATGGAAAAGCAGATGCGTGCCGAACGTGAGAAGAGAGAAAAAATCCTGATTGCCGAAGGTGAAAAGACGTCAGCCGTCACGATTGCCGAAGGTAACAAGGAAGCAGCTATTCTCAATGCCGAAGCCGAAAAAGAAGCAGCTATCAAAAGAGCTGAAGCACAGGCTGAAGCAATCCTCAAGGTCAAGAAGGCAGAGGCTGATGGTGAACTTATGGTTCGTAAAGCCGAGGCTGAAGCTATCAAGCTCATCAATGAAGCCAATCCTTCTTCCGCTGTATTGACCATCCGTTCCTATGAGACGCTTGCCAAGGTTGCCGATGGTAAGGCTACAAAATTGATCGTCCCTACGGATATCGCCAAAGTCACTTCCCTTGCCGGGGCTTTGACTGAGACGGTTGAAGGTATGAAGGCTCCTGCAGCTGTCAAGACGGAAGAACTAAAGAAGGTCGTAAGCAAACCGGCTATCACAAAGAAAGATTTCATGGAATCTGAAGCTGAACTTCATAAAGAACTTCTTCTTGATCACAAAGAAGGGAAACACTGAAACCATTAGGAGGCTTATGACGGGCCTCCTTTTTAAATGCCTGGTTTTTTAAAATGCTGACGTCTGGTCGATTTTATCCTTGCAATGTTCTTCACACCCATGGAAAATCGTTGGAAACGTAATCAAGAAGGTGATTGAAGTGATGGTTCTTATAAGGATGTCAGCGATTCCTTCGGATAGATATACCCAACCTAAGAAAGTGGGTAAGTAGGAAACAAAGGGGAATGAATATGTTGATTTTTCTCGTTACGGCAAGAAGCAAGGCACTCAAAGCCTGGTCCAAGGCTACATTGATGTTCTGTAAGGTCATCTGGACTAAGAAGATGGTGATAACGGAAATCATGATGCCAAGAGTCAAAAGGCACAAGGCAGATGTGTTGAAGATAATCCTGGTCTTCCTTGAGAATCTTCTAGTTGGTATGAAGCTGGTCATTCAGAGAGATGATGGCAAAGAAAATACCAGTGGCTAGATTCTTCCATGGTCGAGTTTTCCTGTCATTTCATCCATAGGGAATCATTATAGGGCTGGATTTGCCGGAATAGAAGAAAGAAAAGAAGAAATCTTTTATCCATCAAAAAACTTTTTCTTGATAATAATAGAATGTTTAATATTGATATTTCAAATATTATCGCTTTTTAAGAACCGATTAGAATGAATTACTTATAATGATATACATGGTTGGCACCTGTCTTGGCATGGCCTGTTGAATCGTAACTTTGATGCTGGATTAGTTAGAATCCAAACTTTTGGAAAGGCTTTCAGCATAAAGTTTTGCTTTGACTTTGATAAAATCTATTTCGTTAGAACTCAAACTAAATGGAGGAAACATGAACGACAAACCTATTGGAAGTCAGATTCATCAGACAGCCAATTGCATCGACACGTTTATCGCATCATATCTCGCTAAAGAAATCCATTCTCCTCTTACTCCCATGGAATGTCATACCTTGCGCTTTTTTTATGACAAGGTGGGCGAGGAGCTTTGTGCCAAGGATTTGATGCAGTATACATGTCTCAGCAAAGCAACGACGTCAATCACCCTGTCTTCTTTGGAAAAAAAGAAGCTGATAGAAGTCCGAATCGATCCGAATGACAAGAGAAAGAAATTCATCATGGTGACTGATGAAGGCAAAAGAATGAAACAGGATATGGACAAAGCGCTTGACGAAATCACAAAGATTGTTGAAAATGGCCTGAGTCTTGCAGACAAGGAAACCATATCCAGGCTGCTGAAGAAGATAAGGGACAACGTTTCTATAAGAAATTACTGAGGTTATCATATGAAAACAACGGTTAAGAAAAAAGCACACACTATCAAGGTGCTTGCGAATAATATCAGACAATATTGGAGAGACGTCATCTTGACTTGGGTGATGGTCTTCTTTGAAAGTGCGATTGAAATCCTTTTGGCCTTCTTTATGCAATATTTGTTGAAAGGCATCGAAGATAAGGATATGGGAACGATTCTCATGTGGGTCGGTATCCTTGTCGGTATGGCTGTTGCTGCCACCATCTTTGGCATCCTTGGCGGATATTGGGCAAGTTCGGCCTCTGCTGGTTTTGGCAAAAACCTTCGTGATGCTGAATTCGTCAAAATCCAGGACTACTCCTTCAAGAACATCGATAAATTTTCTCCCGCATCCATCGTCACCAGGACGACCACGGATGTCACCAATGTCCAGATGTCCTTCATGAATATCATCCGTACGGTCATCCGTGCACCTTTCATGCTTGTCTTTGCCATGATCATGTGCTTTGTCATGGCACCGAGCCTTGCTTGGATCTTCTTGATCATTGTGCCAGTCCTTCTTTTTGTCTTGATTTTTATCTCCAAGAAGGCTCATCCGATTTTCGAAAAGATATTCAATACCTATGATGAACTCAATGAGTCCGTCGAGGAAGATGTCGATGGTATCCGTGTCGTGAAGTCTTTTGACCGAAAGAAATTCCATACGGATGCCTTTGAATCTGTTTCGGATGGCATTTATCATAACTTTGTCAAGGCTGAAAGCTTCCTTTCTTTCAACAATCCCGTCATGAACTTAGCCATCTGGACGGCGATGATCCTTATTTCCATCCTTGGCGCCAATATGATCACTGCCAAGAACCCGACACTTCATACGACACAGCTCTCTTCCCTCTTTACCTATGTCATGATGATTCTCATGTCCCTGATGATGGTTTCCATGGTCTATGTCATGATCATCATCTCAAGAAATTCTGCTGAACGTATCGTGGAAATCATACAGGAAGAACCGGATATCAAGAATTGTACCAATCCTATCTATGAAGTAAAAAACGGAGATGTCGATTATGACGATGTCACCTTCGGATATGTTCCAGGCAAACCGGTTTTAAGCCATGTCAATCTTCACTTCAGGCAAGGTGATACCATCGGTATCATCGGCCCTACCGGTTCATCCAAGACCAGTCTTGTTTCCCTTATGGCACGTCTATATGATGTTGATGAGGGGACAGTCAGAATCGGTGGAGTCGATGTCCGTGATTATGATTTGAAGACGCTTCGTGATTCCGTTGCTGTCGTCCTTCAGAAGAATGTTCTCTTCACCGGTACCATACGCGATAACCTGAAATGGGGAAATGAGAATGCTACTGATGAAGAAATCTGGGAGGCATGTGACCTTGCCCAGGCCAGCGAATTCCTGAAGACGTTCCCCCAGGGACTTGATACTCAGATTGTAGAAGGAGGAACTAATGTCTCCGGTGGTCAGAAGCAAAGACTGTGCATTGCAAGAGCGCTTCTGAAGAATCCGAAGGTTCTGATTCTGGATGACTCCACATCTGCCTGCGATACCCATACGGATGCCCTCATTCGTTCTGGATTGGCTTCAACAAAGCCGGATGTCACAAAATTCATCATTGCCCAGCGCATCCTTTCCATCAAGGACTGCCGTCAGATTATCGTCTTGGAAGCCGGCGGAAAAATTGTCGATATCGGCAACAACGATGAATTGATGGAACGTTGTGATGTATATAGAGAACTGTATGAATCCCAGTTGGGAGGAGGTGATTTCGATGTCAACGACTAAGCCAGCACAGGTTTCAGGCATGAAGTCCGGTGCCATGAAACGTCTTCTTTCCATCATTTGGAAGGAATATGGACCTCTTTTCGTCTTCGTCATTCTTTCTGTCTTCATTGTTTCCTTTGCCAACGTCGTCAATTCTTTCTTTGTAGGCACAATTCTCATCGATGAATTCCTGACACCGGCATTGGACCCGCTTCAGAACGGCGGAGACGCTCACGCCTATCTTCTTACCTTGAAAGGACAGACCATTCCTGTTGGCTTCTATCCGACCATCGGCATCCTGGTAGGTATCTTCTGCCTTGGTGTCATTGCCTCTTATTGCTATAACTTCTTCATGGCTTATATTTCTCAGGGTGTCCAGAAGAAAATCCGCGATCATCTTTATAGCCATATGCAGGATCTTCCTGTTTCCTATTTTGATCAGCATACACATGGTGACATCATGTCCGTCTATACAAACGACGTCGATGCCTTGCGTGAGATGCTGGCAAGAAGCATCCCAATGATGATTTCCAGCGCTGTCACCATGATTGCCTGTTTCTTCATGATGATGGCAACGGATCTCTATCTGATGGTTGTCGTTGTCTGCTTCGGCCTCGGCATGTTCTTCCTTTCGAAGTTCTTCGCTTCTCATTCAGGAAAGCATTTCGTCAAGCAACAGATTGAACTGGGCAAGACGAATGGATATGTCGAGGAAATGATTGCCGGTCAGAAGGTCGTCAAAGTCTTCAACTATGAAGATAAGAACATCGAAGGGTTCCGTAAGCACAACGAGGAACTATATCGCCAGTCTGTTTCCGCAAACCGCTATGCGAATACTCTGATGCCTATCGTCAATCAGCTTGGAAACATGCAATATGCCATCCTTGCCTTGGTGGGAGGCTTGTTTGTCATCAACAACATCACCGGATACAACTTTGCCGGTGCACATGTTTATTCTATAGGCCTTATCACATCCTTCCTCCTCTATTCGAAGTCGTTTGTCAATCCAATCGGCCAGATGGCACAGCAGTTGAATACCATCACGATGGCTTTGGCCGGCGCAAGCAGGATTTTCGGCATGATTGATGAACCTGCCGAAGTCGATGACGGATATGTCGAACTTGTCAATGCCAAGGAAGATGAGAATGGCAACCCTGTCGAATGCAAGGAAAGGACCGGGAAGTGGGCATGGAAGCATCCGCATAAAGATGGCTCTGGTGTCGAGTACCATTGGCTTAAAGGCAAAATAACCATCGACCATGCCGATTTCGGATATGTCAAAGATAAGATTGTCCTGCATGACATTACTTTATATGCCGAGCCAGGTCAGAAGATTGCCTTTGTCGGCCCTACCGGTGCCGGAAAGACAACCATCACCAACCTCCTCAATCGCTTCTATGACATCGCTGACGGAAAAATCCGTTATGATGGCATCAATATCAATAAAATCAAGAAGGCTGACTTGAGACGTTCTCTCGGAATGGTCTTCCAGGATACCAAGCTGTTTACCGGAACCGTCTTGGAGAACATTCGCTATGGAAAGCTTGATGCGACGGACGAGGAAGTCTATACCGCTGCCAAGCTTGCCAATGCCGATACCTTCATCAATCAGCTTCCGAATGGATATCAGACCGTTTTGAAGAATGGCGGGGCTTCCCTTTCCCAGGGTCAGAGACAGCTCCTCGCCATCGCCAGGGCTGCAGTTGCCAATCCTCCTGTCCTCATTCTGGATGAGGCTACTTCCAGCATCGACTCCAGAACAGAGGCAATGGTTACCAAAGGCATGGATGCCATCATGGAAGGAAGGACCGTCTTCGTCATCGCACATCGTCTTTCTACCATCAAGAACTCCGATGTCATCATGGTTCTTGACCACGGACGTATCATCGAGCGTGGTTCCCATGATTCCTTGCTTGCTCAAAAGGGCAAATACTATCAGCTCTATACCGGAAATTCCATCAAGGAAGACTGAGATTTCAAAGGCTGCTTCTTCGGAGGTGGCCTTTTTTCTGTGCCGTGAAAGTGTGAAGAGGAACGCTGTAAATCGAACTTTGAATCCGTTTGCTTTTCTATAGGCATGGAATGATATTTTCAATGGATTTTCAAGATGATGGCGCCTCGGGAAAATGGATGAAGGAAAGTTTTTTAAAAAATTAGCACTCTCCGTTAATAAGTGCTAAAATAGACCTTGCCAAAGTATGGAGGCTATCAAAATGAAGGAAGAAAAAACATTTAAGACAGAGTCCAAGGAATTGCTCAACCTGATGATCAATTCCATTTATTCCAATAAGGAAATTTTTTTGAGGGAACTTATCTCCAATGCCAGCGATGCCATTGACAAATATAAGTTCATGGCTTTGCAGTCAGAAGGAAAGTATCCTCAGAAGGATTATCAGATTTATCTCACCCTGAACAAGAAGGAACGCTACCTTGAGGTCAAAGACAATGGTATCGGTATGTCCAAGGAGGATCTGGAAAAGAATCTTGGTACCATCGCCCGTTCCGGAACCAAGGAATTCCTTGAAAAGTACAAGGAAATGAAGGAAAAGAAGGAAGATGTCGATTTGATTGGTCAATTCGGTGTCGGCTTCTATTCTGCCTTCATGGTTGCAAAGAAGATTGAGGTGTTTTCCAGGGATGTGAATGGAAAGGCTGGCATCTTCAGCTCTGATGGTGTTGAAACCTACACCATCGAAGATGATGAAAAGCCGTTCCTTACTGACAGTGGTACTGCCATCCGTGTCTATCTCAAGGATGATACGGAGGAAGAAAAGTACTCTGATTATCTTGAGGATTATCGAATCAAGGATCTCGTCAAGAGATATTCCGATTTCATCCGTTATCCAATCAAGATGATGGTCAACCATTCTGTCCAGGACCTTGACAAGGACGGCAAGCCGGTTGAAGGAAAGTATCACGATGAAGAAAAGGAAGAAATCCTGAACTCCATGGTGCCGCTTTGGAAGAAACCAAAGAAAGATGTTACCGAAAAGGATCTCAGTGAATTCTATAAAGCAAGGTTCAATGATTATGAAGATCCTTTGATTTCCATGAACATCAAGATGGAAGGAACCTTGGAATATTCTGCCTTGGTATTCATTCCGAAGCATGTCCCTTATAATCTCTATGCCCAGGATTATGAGAAGGGGTTGGCTCTCTATGCCAAGGGAATCTTCATCGAAGAGAAGAACAAGGAATTGGTACCTGATTATCTGAAGTTCATCCGCGGACTGATCGATTCGGAAGACCTTCAGCTGAACATCTCCCGTGAGATGCTTCAGAAATCCCCGCTTCTCGAGAAGATTGCCAAGAACATCGAAAAGAAGGTTCTTGAAAGGTTGAAGCAGCTTAAGGATGAAGACTATGACAAGTATCTGGAGTTCTTCAAGAGCTATGGTGATTTCATCAAGTTCGGCATCTATTCTTCCTATGGCATGAAGAAGGAAGAACTTCAGGATTTGCTTGTCTTTGATTCTCTCAATGAAGAAAAGCCTGTTTCCTTGAAGGCTTATAAGGAAAAGATGCCAGCTGATCAGAAGAACATCTATTTTGCTTCCGGGAAGACTTTGGAAGCTATCAAGATGCTTCCGGAGATGGCAAGGTTCAAGAAGCTTGGCTGGAACGTCCTTCTTCTTCATAACCAGATCGATGAGTTTACCCTCACCATGATGAATGATTATGACAAGGTCCCGTTCATGAACATCACAACGGAGAACAAGGATGACCTCAGCGAGGATGAAAAGAAGACACTTGAGACCCTCACAAATGACAATAAGGCTTTGCTCGATGATATGAAGAATGAACTTAAGGACAAGGTTGATGAAGTTGCCTTCTCCTTGCACCTTGAAGATGCTCCAGTGTCTTTGGCTACGAAGGACGGACTTTCTTTGAATATGGAAAACGTCTTGAATTCGGAACCTGAAGTCAAAAACAACCCGGAGAACAAAGCAAAAGCTGTCAAGGTTCTTCAAATCAATCCGAACCATCCTCTCTTTGAGGCGGTCAAGAAGAACAATGACCCTGCAGAAATCAAGCGTGTCTCTGAAGTCCTATATGACGAGGCTATGCTGCTGGAAGGATTTGAAATCGAAGACAGGCAGTCCTTCATCAGGAATCTTAACGAGTTGATGTTGAAAGCCTATCAGAAGTAAATGAAAAGGGGCTGTTAGAAAAGTCAGGCCAAAAACTTGACTCGACTAACTCCCCTTT
>JAJVUU010000140.1 GCA_021621525.1 Caryophanales bacterium | reverse complement strand
GATATTTAATATAAGTATGTGTAAAGCTAGTAACTGAAAGTAATTTGCCTTACATCGATTGTCTTACTTAAAGATATCACTCATGGAATTGTCATACAAGAGAAACCTCATCATAGCACTCACTTGGTATGACAATGGAATGAGTGATATCTTGTTTTTATAACGTCTCGTCCGAATTCGACTTCGGATTGAATCCGAACCTTTCAAGCTCATCGTCGGTAAGCTGCCAGTATCCCCGCACCTTCCTTGATGCCATCCTGTTGTTGAACGATTCGCTTATCGTGGCAAGGCATATGCAGGCCTGTCTTTCGCTGTTGAGGCTTATCCTCTTCCTCAGTTCTCTCTTTATCGAGGAATTGAAGTTCTCTATCGAATTCGACGTGTAGATGATCTTCCTGATGCATTTCGGATAGTCATAGAACGCAAGTATGTTCTTGCTGATCGAAAGATAGTTCTTGAAGCTTGGATATGTCCTTCCCCATTTCTCGACAAATGCGGAAAGTGCGGACTGCCCGCCTGTCTTGTCTTCAGCCGTATAGACCTTTCTGAAGTCATCCTGTGCCTCCTTGCGGTCCTTTGGCCTGACCCTCTGGTAGATGTTCCTGGAAAGATGGACGCAGCATCTCTGCTGCTTTGCGTCCGGAAAGACCTCCGCAATCGCCTCAGGCATTCCCTGCAGGCCGTCCGTGATGAAAAGCGATGGCGATCCAACGCCCCTCTTCTTGAGGTCCAGGAGCACGTCCTTCCATGAATGGGCACCTTCGTTTGGGACGATCCAGAAGCCGAGAACCACACGTTTCCCGTCCTTCGTGATGCCTGTGGCAACTTCCACGCATTCCCTGTCGTAGGAATCGCCCAGAAGCCCGTTCTGGGCCGTTTCCGGCGTTCCCGGGGCTTTTCTCCTGTATGAGACGTATGTTCCGTCCAGATATATGAATACGCAGGCAGGAAGCTTCCTTTCGTTGAACTGTGCCGCCTTGTCGGAAAGTCCTCCGGCAATCCTTGCAACCGTTGATTCGGAGATCGAACTGTGGCATGTCTCCATCAGGACCTCCTTGACGTCACTGCAGGAAAGCCCCTTTGAATAG
>JAJVUU010000139.1 GCA_021621525.1 Caryophanales bacterium | reverse complement strand
TTGATACCTCCGACCGCCCGTCGGGAACTCTCTTAAACACAACCATCCATCCGACGATACGATACCATGACAGACAAAGGGTCGGGCGTGATCTACATCCTGACCAATCCCTCATTCCCGGATTAGGGCTTGTTAACAAATTAAGGTAAAAAGTTAAAGTTCAATATCTCCTTCTCCTTGACATGCACAAGGGTGTAGTCTTGGATGATAAGGCGTTCGACTTCATTGGCTCAATGATGCCTGTCCTCAATGAGAAGCAGAGGCGGCTGTTCCTAGCGAAGATATCCGATTATTATGGATACGGAAGTGCCAAGGAATTGTCCCAACTTACGGGGGTATCGCAAAAGACCATATCCAAGGCCAAGGTCGAATTCAAGGACGCAATCGTCGACCCAAGAGCTCGTCCGCATTCGGACGAGCTCGGAGGCATCAGAGCGCCGGGAGCAGGAAGGAAATCCATCCTTGAAACGAATCCAGAGATCTGGCTGGCGCTCGAAGAACTGCTCGACGGGAATACCGTCGGGAATCCCCAGAGTCCGATAAAATGGACGACAAAGAGTCTCAGAAATCTCGAGAACGACCTCCTTACAAAAGGAATCCCGACGAGCCACGTCACAATCGGCAAGATACTGGAATCGAAAGGCTATTCTCTCCAGCAGAATAAGAAGTACACGGAATCGGGCAACCCTGGCCCGGATCGGTATGCTCAATTCCAGTTCATATCTCGGACCTGCCAGGATGCTATAGAATGCGGCCTACCTGTCATATCCATAGACTCTAAAAAGAAGGAGAATCTTGGGGATTTCCAGAACAAGGGGAAGGAATACTGTCCCAAAGGCGAACCTAGGCTGGTACGTGATCACGATTTCGTAACCGATGAAGGTCATGCCATTCCGTACGGCATATTTGATATCGGAAGGAACGAGGGATTCGTGAATGTGGGAGTCTCAGCAGACACAGGGCAGTTCGCGGTCGAGAGCATCAGCACCTGGTGGTTCGTGACCGGTCGGAATCTCTATCCGGATGCGAAGGACATCTACATTACCGCAGACGGAGGCGGGAGCAACGGCTCCCGCCTCCGTCTGTGGAAATAC
>JAJVUU010000090.1 GCA_021621525.1 Caryophanales bacterium | reverse complement strand
AAAAAAAGGGGCGTTAGACTAGTCTGGTTTTAGCCTGACTTTTCTAACAGCCCCTATCAAGAACCAAACCTAGGAAACCATTTTCGTTATGGAACCCTAAGGGTGATTCATCTCCAATCATTTTTGGTGGACAAAACGAAGATGTAAGCGAACCGCCATTATTTCCATTGCTGGCCGAGTTTTCGCCATCATTACTAGGCGTCCCTCCTTCTCCTCCGCCGTTTCCGTCATCAAAAGATCTATCCTCAACATCATCCGTCGGATAGAAGACGATTTTGATTTTGTCCTTGAAGAGATAAACCTTTTTCACAAGAGAGTTGATGAGTATCTCCTTGTTCCTTTCCTTGCTGATGTCTAAGAAAGCAAGCGAAATGAGGAATTGGTAGCATTGATCCATGGTGATCTGCTTTCTTTTCTTGTTCTTGGCCTTCAAGAGACTTTCCTCGACTTTCGCCTTGTCTTCCTCAAGGGAAGTAATCATGTCCGCGATAGACTTATTTGCCATTCCGTTTGTCACGGCATTAAGGCAGTTCTGGAGTTTTCTCTCGATTTCTTTTTCCATGTCTTCGAGGATTCTGATTTCATTCCCGTTATTGGAAAGAAGGTTGAAATACTCTACCATGCGCTGGGCGGCCCTGCCGACAATGTCTGGCGAAAGAATGTATTCCATAGCGGATTTGACGACGAAATCTTCAAGTTCGTCTTTTTTAATCGGCTTTGCATCACATTGGTGCTTCACTGCATTCTTACATTTGTAATAATGGTAGGTCTTGCCTGTGTGTGACGTTCCGGTATGCCCATGAATCAGAGCACCGCATTCCTCGCAATAGAGCTTCTCGCTCAAAAGGAACTTATAATCGACGAGCTTTGCCTTGTTCTTGTGCCTATGCTTGTCGAGTTCGCTTTGGGCTTCTTTGAAAACCTCATTAGTGATGATAGCAGGAACGATGTTGTCGAAAACGTATTCTTTATATTTGGCTATGCCAGTGTATTTCTCGTTTCTCAGCAATCTTGAAACGGCGTTCGCCTTCCACTTCTTGCCCTTGCATAAGATATTCCTATCATTCAGGCTCGAGACGACCTCTTTGATTTGCTTGTGGTTGATGACGGAAGCAAAGATCCATTTGACGATTTCCGCCTCATCCTCGTTGATAACGTATCTTTTGTCCTCGTTTATGCGATACCCGTAGATGATTGGGCCTCCCGTGAATTTCCCTTTCGCCCTGGATTCATAATTTCCACGCACGATTTTTTGGGCGAGCTCCTTAGAATAGTATTCGCTATATCCCTCAAGGATTGATTCCAAGATGATTCCCTCTGGCGAGTCGCTGATGTTCTCGGTGGCTGAGACAACCTTGACACCATTGTCCCGCAGTTTCTTCTTGTAGACCGCGGAATCGTATCGATTTCTCGAGAATCTGTCGAGCTTGTAAACCAACACATATTGGAAGGCTTTGTTAGAGCTGTCCGATATCATCTTCTGAAACGATGGCCTGTCGTCGTTCCTTCCAGTCATCGCCCTGTCGATGTAGGTATCGATGATGGTGTAGCCTTCCTTCTCGGCGAATTGGTTTATGACTCTCAATTGCCCTTCGATGGATTGTTCGTTCTGCCTTTCGGAGGAGTATCTGGCATAGATTACAGCAATCTTATTTTCTTGCTTCTTCGCCATTTGCGATTCCTCCCTTCCACAAGTCAACCATCATGTACACATCCTTGATCAATTGGGATACATCGCCCATCTTCTCGAACACGTGCCTGTAGCTCATGATGTTGATATTTGAAATAAGGACGAAATATCTGATGTATTCGATGACGTCCCATCGATAGTAGTCTTTCTGGCCCGCTATTTGTCCCCTGAGCAACGGAAGAGATTCCTTGCTAAGAGCGAAGTTACCTTCCTGAAGCTTGATGTGCTTCGTGAGATAGTAGATAGCCATCGCCTCGGTACGAAAACCCAAAGCGGACATCACGACGTTTCTCGTGAATGTGAATTGTTCTTCCTCATCTTCGTCGTTAACGACATTGAAGACGTTCGTGGCAGAGAGGTTGTCGATGGAACCGCCTTTCTCCAAGTACACGTTGATGTCATTCGCAAAAATTCTAGCAAAATCATGAGTTGTGTATTCGGTCAGTTTCTTTTCCATGTCGTTTTTCCCCTTTCCCTTGAAGCGGAAGCCGGGTATCCCGGTTCCAAGACCTTGACGGGCGATAAGGCTAAACTGCCAAATGTGGCAGATTGTGGCCCGTCTTATCTTGTTTACAAAATTAGTCGTTTTTGACCAAGAAATCGTCGATGACGTGTTTAGCGTCTAAGAGTTTTTCGATGACTCCATCCTCTAAATCCTTGATGTTGTAGAGCGTGTCCAAAACATCAAAAGTCTCTTCGAGATTGTGTCTTGCACTGTTCCATCCCATGCCATCGGTAAACCAAACGAAAGTGAATCCGGAGATTCCTTTTGCTTCCAATGTGAGTGTCTTGTAGCTTCTTGCGGTCTCATTCAGCTTGGAACCGCCACCACTATAGAAATTGCATTCGCAGGCATAGATATCTCCAAGAGGACCCTTGAAAACGAAATCGAACCTCTTCTCGGTCTTGTCCTGATTGCTGATTCCTGATAAATCCAAGCCGAACATTTTCTCGACTTCGGATTTGTTCAGTTCTTTGAAATAGGTTTTGCCTTTGACCAATCCGGCCTTGATGAGATAGGACTCCACCAAATCTTCCATGGCGTCGCCGGTCCTGTTCTTCCTTCCGTTTGTGTCCATTCCGACCTCAACACCTAGCGCGTAGTCGATGAGATTGTTGATGATGTGATTTTGAAGCAGTTCGAAAAGTCCGCTGTTTCTCATGAACAACGCATATTGATCCACGGAATAGTTCATCTTTGCAAAGTTGAAGACATAAGTCTCCTTAGAATCGATAACTTTTATTTCACGTTCTCTTTTGGCCAAAAGAATCGGGATGGCCTTAATGATTTCGGGATACTTCGTAAGCAAAGCCTTGAACTCTTCCTCGATGTTCTTAGAGCCAATCAATGAATTAAGTATGTTAAGTTCGACTTTAAGCTTGTTGACGTTCTCGTAGACTTTTGGGAAGTCGGTGTAGTAGTTCCATGTGGCGATGCTGTCTTTCATCGTGAGCAGCCATGATTCAAAGTTACGTTTCATTTTTTGCCCTCCTGTATTCCTTCGTATCTTTTTATTGTCAGGTCTAGATATGATTGTTCCGTGTCTATCCCTATGTAATCGCGGTTCATCATCTTGCAGGCGATACCTGTCGTTCCACTTCCATTGAATGGATCAAGCACGATATCTCCTTCTTCACTTGATGCAAGAAGTATTCTTTCAAGCACAGATAATGGCTTTTGCGTTGGATGCTTGCCAAATTTCTTCTCATCTTTTTTAGGAAGATTCAATGTCCAAACGTCTTTCATCTGCTTCCCACCGTTTACCTCCTTCATCAACGAATAATTGAAGAAATGTTTCCCTTTCTTGCCTTTTTCGTTGATCTTTCTTGCCCAAATAATGGTTTCAGTAGAATTGGTGAAACATCTACACGCGAGATTAGGAGCAGGATTAGGCTTTTCCCAGGTTATGTTATTGATGATTGAATAACCTTCCAATTCAAGCGCAACGCCAACCGAATAGATGTTGTGGAATGTTCCGCTAATCCAAATGGTTCCGTTATCTTTAAGAACGCGTCTGCATGATTTGAGCCATTTCCTATTGAAAGCAAGTTTCTCCTGAGGAGTAAGCGTTTTGTCCCAATTACCTTTGTCAACCGAAACCTGCTTCCCTGAGTGACACGAGACTCCTCCACTAGAAAGAAAGTACGGTGGATCCGCGAAAATGACGTCAATTGATTTTTCTGGGATGTTCTTCGATATCTTGTTGCAATCTCCGAGGTAAAGCATGAATCCATCCTGTTCGAAATAAGGCTCATTCTTCATAATTTGTTATGATTACCTCTTCGACAGCTCCTCGCCCGTCGGCTTTGGAATTTATCATTCTTTTTGCAGGCACGACGTGGATGTTGAAATCTTTATAAAGCTCTCGGATGAATTCGGTATTGTGGTTGCTCAGCATGACGAAGACGCCTTTGTCGGATAGTCTCTTGAAAACGTCGGCAAGACGCTTTTGCTCTTCCTTTCCAAACGGATTCTTAGCATAAGAGGTGAATGATTCCTTATTCTCCCATGTGTCGTACGGCGGATCAAAGTAGACGAAGTCGCCTTTTTCAGCTGATTTCACGGCATTCTCGAAATCGCCATTCAATATCTCGAACTTAGATGTTTTGAAAAAGGTTGATATGTCCCTTATATTGTCCGCATCATAGCAGTTAACACGTTTCTTTTTTCCTGAAGGAACGTTGAAATAGCCCTTACTATTCACTCGGTATAGTCCGTTAAAGCAAGCTTTATTGAGATAAATCATGCGAGCCGCTCGTTCATAAATGGGAAGGCTTAAGAAATTAGGAAGCTTATCCATTGCACGTACTTCAAAGTAATGCTCCTCGGAATGGTGTTCCTGATGATAGTTGAGCCGTTCAATGAGTTTTTCAAAAAGTTTGTCATCGGTAAAGCATTTGTACGCTTGCACCAATTCGGAATTGAAATCATTTATGGTGAAATCTTTTGGGGCTACTTTGAAAAGCAAAGCACCGCCACCGATAAAAGGTTCGTAGTAATGATTATAGTTTTTCGGCATCATGGCAGTGAGTTTATCAAGAAGTTGTGTCTTGCCACCAGCCCATTTGACAAATGAATGCATGGTTTTACAAAGCCTCCATATCTATGTTGTTGGAACTGCAAATTTCAGCAAGTTTTCGTTTGGCCTTCATTGTTGGTTCGTGATGACCTTGTTCCCATCTATTGACGGATGCAAAAGACACGTCAATTTTCTCCGCTAATTCTGTTTGAGTTAAAAATAGTTTTTCTCTGATGGTTTTAATAATCTTTGGCCAGTTCATATTTATTCGGTTCCTTACGACTAAATTAT
>JAJVUU010000138.1 GCA_021621525.1 Caryophanales bacterium | reverse complement strand
CCGATCAAGGCCCCGACTGTTGAAGTCACACTGAGCTTGAGGCTATCACCTAAGCTGATATAGCTGCGAAGAAAAAGGAGCGAACCTAGCGGAATGATAAGGAGACCAATGATCCCCACAATGCGGTTGACCGCATGGACCATGTCGGACTCCTCATGAGACTTGACTTGCTTAGCTTCCAGGCTCAATTGGTTGATGTAGGAGTCGTTCCCAACTTTTTCCAGTCTCGCTAAACCTTGACCAGCGATCACAAAACTACCTGACATGAGTGCGTCTTGTGCTCCTTTTTTGACCTCATCGGCTTCACCGGTCAATTGCGACTCATCGACTTTTAGATCCCCCTCCAGCAAGACCCCATCCGCATAGATCTGATCTCCAGCTTGAAAGCGAACCAGATCGCCCTCTACCAGCTGATCGATAGGTAGAGCGACTTCTTTTCCTTCGCGAAGAACGATCGCCTCACTTATATGTAGAAATTGCATCTGACGCAAGATCCGTCTAGAGCGGACTTCCTGCACAATTCCTACCAAGGAGTTGACCACGACGACCGGGACAAACAAGAGATTGTTCCAAGACTTCACTGCTACCAGCAAGACCGCTAAGACCAGGAAAATCAGATTAAAGTAGGTAAAGACATTGTCTCGAATGATCTGCCCAATACTTTTTTCTGTCTTAATCGTGACCTTATTTTGCTTGCCCTCTTGGATCTTTTTCGCTACTTCTTCCTGACTGAGTCCTTCTAATCTAACCATTGCTTTCCTCACTCATGTATTTCCAAGGGCAATCCTTCTGGATCGAAGAAAAATGCCATCTTCTTGCCATCAAAATCATCATAGCGAAGGCCTGTATTCTCAATACCTAGCTGATCCAATCTGGCTAGATAGGTCTCTACATCGTCCACTTGAAAGGCTAGATGACGCAGTCCCGCATGCTCGGGCAAGGGGAGCTTAGGCCGTTCTGGGGCCGTCGGTTTGATAAAGAGTTCTAAAGTCAGCTGCCCCTGACGGAGATTGATCAAGATATCTCCGCGTTCGGGACGGTCATACTCACTGACAATCGCAAAGCCCAACTGGTCCACATAAAAATGCAACATAGCGTCGCGATCCCGTCCAATGATGGCAATATGATGAATCGTGTCTAACTTCATCTGGTCCTACTTTCTATTT
>JAJVUU010000089.1 GCA_021621525.1 Caryophanales bacterium | reverse complement strand
AAAAAAGGAAATGCCTTAATCAACAACATTTCCCCGTTCTTGCGATTGCCTTGAGGAATCCGTCACAAATATCAAAGAGAATTCGAACATATGTATCAAATCAAAACCATGATGGCACTTATAATCGCACTGATTCACATTTTTGCTTCCAAACAAAGGCAATTCAGTATAGAATATAGCTTCTACAAAGAAATCTCCTATTTTTGAAAGGATAACATATGGATGTTTTTATTGAATTCCTGAAAGCCTTCGTCTTCGGCATCGTAGAAGGTATCACGGAATGGCTGCCTGTATCCTCTACTGGGCACATGATCATTCTTGGACAGTATTTTGGATTCGAACAGACTCAGGGAAAAGCCTTCTATGACTTTTTCCTCGTCATCATCCAGCTGGGTGCCATCATCGCCGTCATCTTTTCTTTCATCAAGGAACTATGGCCTTTCGGCAAGAAAAAAAGCCAATTCCAGAAAAAAGAAATCTGGAACACGTGGCTCAAGATTCTCTTGGCTTCCATACCTGCCGGAATTTTGGGCGTTCTCTTCAACGATTTGATGGACGAGTACCTTTTCAACTACCTGACGGTATCCATCACTTTGATTGTCTATGGTGTCGTCTTCCTTGTCATCGAGTATTTTCTTAGAAGACGTGCACTTGCCATCAAAAAAAGATACCATCTGAACAGAGAGTCTTCCACGGCCATCACCGATGACGTAGATGAGGAGAAACTGACGAATTACCCTGTCTTCAAATATCATTCCGTCAAGGAAATCACCATCCAATACGCCTTCATCATCGGTCTCGCCCAATGTCTTGCCCTCATTCCCGGAACTTCCAGATCCGGTGTCACCATCTGTGCCGCCCTTCTTCTTTCCATCGATAGAAGAACCTCTGCCAAATTTTCCTTCTATCTTTCCATCCCGGCCATGCTCGGCGGAAGCCTCATCAAAGGACTTATGTTCGGAATCAATATCGCCAAAGGAAAGGCAAGCCCGATCACCGGTACCCAAATCGGTCTCATCCTTGTCGGTATGACCGTAGCCTTTGCCATTTCCCTGCTTGTCATCAACTTCTTCATGAAGATGCTTCATACCAGGACTTTCAACGTTTTCGGTATCTATCGTATCGTCTTGGGAATCATCCTGCTCGTCCTCTTCTTCACCATCGAACAGAATGATATGACAACAGCCGTCATGATGAACGCTCAAGCGGCCATGAGTTCCTTTAAATACTGAGCTTTCTTTTGGTAAAATTGCAAAAAGGGGTTCTTTCGCCTATAATGATGTCAATACCTAGGAGTATGTGAAATGAACAATGAAAATATGAATGCCGAACAGGTATCTCTTCAGAGGCCTAACAATTACAATGACAACAATAACAACTATGCCGACGAAGATGATGAAGCCCAGGGCATAAAGCTATCTCAGATCTGGCATATGATCATCAAGCATTGGGTCGCTTTGGTCATTTGCCTTCTTGTCGGATTTGCCGGTGGTTTTGCTTATTCCAAAATCATCAAGACACCCAAATTCCAGGCTACGACCCAGCTGATGATCGTCAACACGGACACCGCAACCACGACCTCCAGCAATCAAAACATCAGCGAAGCCTTACAGAAGACTCAGATTGCCTATGGCTATCTGACCTCTGATGAAGTCGTCCATGCCGTCTATGACGAATTGAAAGCCAAGAATACCGACGACAGATATAAAATGGACTTTGTCATCAAAGACAAGACGACAGGTGAAGAAAAAGCTGATTATGAATCCGTCAAGAAGCTGTATAGCGTCACCATCCCGACTGTCGTTTCAAACTCCACATCCATCTTCATCAACATCACATCCACAGCAAAAAATGAAGCCCTTGCCGTCGATGTAGCAAACTTTGTGCCAAAAATCGCCATCGAACTTGTCAATAATGACACGAGCCTTGGTTATGCCTATCTGAAGAACTCACTGGCAAGCCTTGGCAATGTCGACAGTGCCAAAGACACCTCCACTTCTACCATCATGCTTGCTCTTATCGGAACATTGATCGGTCTTGTCGTCGGAGCTGCATATGGCATCATCAGAGAACTGGCAAACACCCACGTTTCTTCCAAGACCGAATTGGAGCAGCTCACCGGCTTCAAAGTCATCGGTATGATTCCTATGTACAATTCCTACGTTGCCAATACAGAAACAAAGGAAGAAACCAAGAAGGGAGACGAACAGCATGCCTAACAAAGTAAACAACACCGTCCAGCACCGTGTCAACGATACCGGTCTGATCCATGACTTTTCTTCTCCTGAGGCAGATGCCATCATCCGTCTTCAGACAAACATCGATTTTGCTTCCTTGGACCATCAGATCAATTGCTATGCCGTCACTTCCGCCCAGGAAGCGGAAGGAAAGACCACCATGTCTTGCAACCTCGCCCTTCTTTATGCCGAAAAAGGACTGAAGGTTGCCTTGGTCGATCTTGATCTTCGTCAACCTGCCATTCACAAGCTTTTCCATTTTGAAAACAAAATCGGTGTCGTCGAATACGTCAAGAACGACGTCGAGTCCATCGAGGACCTTGTCCATCCATGCAAAGGAATCGATGTCATCTCTGCCGGTTCCCATACACCATTCCCTGGAAAAATCCTCGGTTCAGATAAGATGAAACAACTCATCGAGGAACTGAAAAAGAACTATGACTACGTCATCCTTGATACGCCACCGGTCCTTGTCGTCTCCGACGCCTATCTCATCGGAAACAACATCGACGGCTACCTGATTGTCTGCAGCCAGCACGTTTCCAAGAAAAAGGACGTCGTTGCCGCATGCAAGTCCTTTGAGGAAAAGAATCTCAATGTCCTCGGTATCGCCATGAGCATGGTCACCACCGATGAGGATAACGGAAGAGGCGGTTATTATGGCTATGGATATGGATATAACTCTAGCAAATATGGTTATTCCAACAAGCCACAGGAGCCAACAGAAGACTGATATCAAAAAACTCCGGAAGGCACTCAAGCAGTGTTTTCCGGAGTTTTTGTTTTTTTACTTTATTTTCTTCCAAGAATTTCTTTATTTACAAAAGCATCGATACCTCTTGCAAGATCCTGATATGCCTTATCAAAATCCAACGTATAATATGGATCGGCAAGATCGGATGGACAATCCGTGTAATCAAGAATTCGATGGACTTTCTCCATATGTCTGCCGTTCATCATACGCTTGATTTCAATCTTTTGATATTTCTCCATATATAGAATATAATCCATCTCCAAAAACTCCCTGGGACGGAGAGGATGAGCGGCATGGACCGTAAAGGGAATACCAGCCTTCTCAAGTTCCTGACGACACTTGGGATGCATATCCTGCCCTTTGGTAGACTCAAGAAGCCCGGCAGAAGTGACTTCATACTCTGCATCCAGATTCAGCTGTTTCAGACGATTGCGAAGCATGAACATTCCCATGGGGGAACGGCATACGTTACCCGTACATACAAACATTATTTTCTTCATATTTTTTCCTACTGTCCGATTTCTCACGTTCATCGTATCTGACATTCGTACATAGTCATCTCAAATAGATATGGGTTTCAATATATCAAGGCAAGCTGAAACAGTCAGCCATCCATGAATTCCTGAAATTACTTTTCTAAAAAAACATTGAAACAATGCTTCTATCTGATTTCGAGACACTGTTACACGCATCAAATGATAGAAAAGCAATCAAGGACAAGACTTCTTTTCCTAGGATCAGTTGGATCTCTTTTTCCCGAAGAAAAAGAGAGCGACTGTACCCGGACCCGTATGGGATCCTATCGTAGTACCTATGGAGTTGATGAGAACCTTTCCGTTCATCTTCTTGAAACGTTCTTCGACCATATTCGCAACCGGTCTTGCCAAATCCATGCAGTTGGACATGGAAATATACACTTTTCCATCATAGTCAAGACCATCGGCTGCAAACTGTTCCATCTTATCCACGATGGTTTTTTCGACTTTTTTAATTGTCCTGATTTTTTCTCTCGGTACAATGTGTCCATCTTCATCCATATTGAGAAGCGGGCAGATATGCAATAGATTTCCTAAGAAACCAGAAGTCTTGCTGATTCTTCCGCCTCTGACATAATACTTCAGATCGGTCGAGAAGAACCAATGATGTACTTCAAGCTTATGTTCTTCAGCCCACGCCCTGAGGCTGTCAATATCCATTCCCGAATCCCTGAGATCGGCAAGCTTATCCATCAAAAGGCCATAGCCTGATGAAGCTCCGAGGGAATCGACAACATAGATTTTGCGTTCCGGATACTTTTCCTTGAGCATGCTGACAGCATTGCAGCAGGATTGATAGGTACCGGAAAGACCGCTGGACAAAGTGACGTGAAGAATATCCTTTCCTTCCTTGAGGAACGGCTCAAAGAAGGCATAATATTCACCGGCAGATACCTGGCTGGTCTTGGTCATGGCACCGGCTTCCATATCAGCATAGAACTTGTCAAAAGGATAGGATTTTCCGAAATCATCCATGTAGTCCTTCCCGTCGACGATGAAATGGAACAAGACCGTCTTGATATCCCTGTCCACATAATGTTCGGCAGAAAGGTCAGAAGTAGAGCAACAGCTGAGAATATAATCAGACATAAAATGTCCTCCAGTTTTTTCTTCCTTTATTCTAACAAATTCCACCAAGCTTGGATACAAGAAGAAAGACATAATTCCGATATATGTTCATTCGATACTCTTTTTCCCCGTAGATAGAATCGAAAAATGATACAATAGACAACATGAACAAACAATTTTCCAGATCAGCCTTGCTTTATGGCGAAGAAGCAATCGAAAAACTGAATCATAAAAGAGTCGCCCTCTTCGGCGTCGGAGGAGTCGGTGGAGCTGCCCTCGAAGGCCTTGTCCGTGCCGGTATCGGTGAAATCGACATCATCGACAATGATGAATTCTCCCTTTCCAATCTCAACAGACAGATTCTGTCTTTGCATTCCACAATCGGCATACCCAAAGTCGATATTGCCAAAGAGAGGGCTTTGGATATCAATCCGGATATCACCATCCATACCTATGAGACATTCTATCTGCCTGAAAAAAAGGATGAATTCCCCTTTTCCTGCTGGGACTACATATTAGACTGCATCGATACCGTGAGTGCAAAGCTGGATATCATCGAAGAAGCAAAAAAGAGAGGAATTCCGATCCTATCGGCAATGGGCTGTGGAAACAGGCTGGACCCGACAAAACTGGTCCTGACCGACATTTTCAAGACAGACACAGATCCACTATGCAAGGTCATGAGGCATGAGCTCAGAAAAAGACACATCAATTCCTTGAATATCATCTATTCCACGGAACCGGCAAAGAAAGTTCCTCTTCCTGATGAACCTCTTCCAAAGGGAAAAAGATCCATCCCGGGTTCAACCCCGTTCGTTCCCTCCACAGCAGGACTATGGATGGCCTACAAAGCCGTTTCTGACCTGCTGAAAGAATAAACAAACATATAAAAAGGGGCTGTTAGAAAAGTCAGGCTAAAACCAGACTAGTCTAACGCCCCTTTT
>JAJVUU010000088.1 GCA_021621525.1 Caryophanales bacterium | reverse complement strand
TTTCTTACCTCGGAATTCGATTTGTGTACCTAATTCATTGATTCGTCATGATATAGAGGACACAATGTGCTATCAAAATCAGAGCCAATTGAAACACACTGGGACATTTTTGGACAGCCTTTCAATGCTAACGTTCATAGAAATATCATTTCCCTTAAAACAAAATTGACATTATATAAATTCCAATGTGAAATTCATGGTTCAGGTTAACCTGAACCATGTCCTTTAATCGAGTAGGCTAGGAAATTGAAGAGAACCTTCAATTTCCATCACCTCTCACACCACCCATCATGCCGTTTCGCAATGGGGGTTCAATCCTGTGTGAGGCCTCATGGGATAAGTCGTTGCTCTTTCCTCGTCTACCCTTGTGATTTACGCCATGGAGTTACGTCTATCTTTTGGGTTCGTTGCTTTGAGCCAACTCGCCCGTCCATAACACCTTCATATCACGTTCCTGTCCGTAGGGCTACGATTTCGCTATCACTTCTTTTCACGCTCCGTCACCGGTCTACACTTTGTGAGTCGCTATATAGTTCGTCAATAACTACGCCTATCGGGACTTTCACCCTAAAGCAATGGCATGCCCATAATACAGAAAAATTAAGAGAAAACGTTTTCGTTTTCTCTTTTTTTCTTTTATAATAAGAAAAAGAGGTAAAACCATGTCAAATACTTCAAGAGAAGCCTATGAGGCAAAACGAGTGACCATCCATGACATGTTCCCTGACATCCGGCCAGAAGACATCGACGATGATATCTTTCTTGATTGTGAGCAGGAAAAGGTCGCCATCCTGACAGGATGGAACAAAAAGATACCTTTCTTCTATGAATGGACCAAAAACAAAGACGTCATCCGCTATCTGAAGGAGTACCCGTATCGCGGACTCCATGTCTGCTTCGGAAAAGAGATTCGTTTCATCAACGAAGATGGAAAGGACGTGTCTGAAGAAGGACTGAAAAAGACCGTCTCAACAACGCTTGAAAAGACTGACAATTACGGAGGACACCTCATGGACGATGGTTCCATCGTCCTCGATCCGAATTCGACCCATGTAGGGACACACTATGACGTCAATCTCCTCCTTGGCAATGTCGAAAAGGATAGAAGGCCTCTTCTTTCCACACCGAAATCCGTCGTCGATTCCCTCTTCCACGGCAGCTTCCGTGGACCCGCTGCCCTACAGATTCTGGCGACAAGCTGGGGAATCTCACCAGAGGAGAATGGTCATCCAAGCAACCGTCAGTTCTATCTCGTCGAAGACGGCAAGGTCATCTTCTATAGCGGAAAGAGCCAGGATGATGCCCAGATCACAAGCATCCACCATCCCAATTATTCCACCATCCTTTATAAGACAAAGCTAGGCCTGAATATCAAAAGGACCATCTATCTTCTTCCCAAGGAGAAAAACGGGGTCGATGCTGCCGAGATACAGCTGATTGAAATCGAGAATGCCACAAGAAAAGAAAGGAACCTGACACTGGTATGCACCGGCATGTTCGGATGTCCGAATCCAGAGGCCCAGATGGTCGACGTCGTCTATACGACATTGATTGCCCAAAACCGAATCTATCTAAGCAATGACCATACCATCAAAGCCATCTCGCCTGACTATTATCCGGAATTCTGTAAGAGGGACATCCGTTTTGCCACCTTGATGAGTGACTATGGAAACGCAGATTCCTTCATGAGCAATCTGAAGGATTTCATCGGAAACGGCACATTGGAAAATCCAGATCATGCCGGTTTTCTGACCAATGATTTAAGCATCAAAGGTCCGAACTTCTTTGCCCTTGGAAAAAGCTTCACCCTGAACAGGAAATTCAATGCCTATACCATCACCGGTTATGCCGACGAAAAGGATACTTCAGTAAACGACCACATCAAAGGATTTGAAAAGAAGCTGGATGTCACCATGAAGAATCTGAATACCTTCAAGAAAGCCAGTCGCATCCTTGACGATATCCGCAAGGATGAGGGAGGATATGCTGATTTCCTTCAGATCACCAAAGCATCCGATCCCGATTTCAAGGCTTATGTCAACAACAATCTTCCCTTCCAGGTAAGGTATCAGACCTTTGTATCACGTTCCTTTGCCATGACACAGAAAGGATATCGCGAACAGGGGTTCCGCGAAATCCAGGACCTCTATGCTTCCTTGCCCTATCTTCTAAGCGAAGGAAAAAAGGAACTGGCAAAGAAGCTCCTCAGGGAATGGATCATCAACGTCTTTGAATTCGGATACAGCTATCATAACTTCTACTATCAAGGAAAGGAGCCTGGCATGTGCTCCGATGATTCTTTATGGCTCGTTCATGCCGTCTATGTCTATGTCAGGGAAAGCAAAGACGTCTCTATTCTGAACGAGCGCTTCCGCATGGCAGGAACCAACAGGACAAGGAAACTCAAGGACACCATTCTTGCCATCCTGAACTACAGTGGCGTCATATCGATAGGAAGGCATGGGCTTCCGCTTTTGGATACGGCTGACTGGAACGACTGTCTGAGACTCGATGAAAGTCCCTTGAACGGACCGGAAAAAGAGAAGCTGTTCCATAACCAGGAGAAGACTGCCAAGAGAAACCATCTGCACATTCCTGAAAGCCTGGATAGCGATGCGCCGGAATCCGTCATGAATGCTTTCCTATGCATCATCGCCTGCAAAAACGCCGCAGAGCTTTTCCATATGCTCGATGAAAAGGAGATGGAAGAGAAGACTTTATCCATCCAGGAAAGAATGCAGCAGAATACAAGAAAACATGCCCTCATCAACGGATACTTTGCCAGAATCCTTCTGAACAGGGAAAACAAGAACCATATCACCTATGTCGGAAGCTTCAAGGACGGAGTATCCCTGGACAAGAACATCGATGGCACTTTCTATCTCAACTCCTTCAGTTGGGCCTTGTTAAGCGAAAGCGTCAACGAGGTTGAAATCTCCTCCATGCTGAACGTAGTCGACAAGTATCTCAGATGCAAAGCCGGTTACAAGCTCTGCTCGCCGAGTGATCTATCCATCGCCGGAGCCAAGTCCTCAGGTACCGAACACTATTTCCCGGGAGACAGGGAGAACCAAGGTGTGTTCAAGCACGCTGCAATGATGTTCACTCTCGCTTGCCTTAGGCAATATAAGAAAGTAAAAAGCCCATCATTGAAGGAAAAGCTATTGGATGATGCCTATTTCATGCTTGACCTCGTCTTCCCATACAATGTTTTGAAAGACCTCATCATCATGAAGGGCAATGCCAGGTTCTGCACACAGTACAACAACTCAAAGACAGAGGAGAACATCGGCCCGATGCTCTCCGGAACGGCAAGCTGGCTGACGCTGGCGGTCTTTGAAATCCTAGGTATCGATGCAAACAGCATGTCTTTGACTATGGATGCCGCCTTAAGAAAGGAAGAGGATGGAATCTCCTATAAAATCCATGGAAATGATTGCATGCTTGACATCACCATCGAAAAGAAAAAGAACACTCTATGCAAGAAGGAAAGCAAAACCATCTTCGTCGATGGAAATGAAGTCAGTTCAGTATCCAAGGAGGCTTTGAAGGGCGAACATAACATTCATGTCGTCTATCATTAATCTAAGCGATAGGTGCTTCGGACTTCTTGAACCATTCGACATGCATTGTTCCCACATGAAATACATGTTTACGAAACCGAGGTGGACTACGAAATAGACATGTCCACTGACGCTTGATTTTTCATATGTCTACTGGATGGTGAATACGAGGTAAGTCGTATCGGGAATGCGCAATCAAATACATTCGATTTGCTCGTTTTGAGCTGATTATCTGAACCTGTATTTGCCTTTGCCTTTTATCTGCTCCACCACATTTAGATTTTGGAGGCAGCTGATATAATCAGTGCTAGCCGACTTCGAAGCGTTGAGGTAAGACACGATGTCCGCCCGGCCGAACTCTTCGCTGAAGAAGCGATCAAAGATGGCGGTCAGCGTCTTCCTGATGGAATCGGAGCACGTTGATTTGCTGATGATGGCTATCGCATCCACGCTATTAATCTTTATCTTCTCCTCATCAATGTCCAAATTTTGGTCTTTCGAGGTAGTTTTTTGGTCTTCAATGTCCAAAGTTTGGTCTTTCGCGGCAAAATTTTGGTCTTTCGTGGCTAGATCCATTGCCCTATAGGAATATTGGAGGTACTTCCTGCTTATCGGTATCACGACGGACGTGATGTCCATGTTCTCATCGTATTCCTGGCAATGGATGCCGTCGCTTCCGTTTTCGGCCGTGGCGCGTTTCTCAAATTGATGCCAAACACAAAAAGGACTATCTATGCATTCAACCACTCCAAACGCTCAGTTTGCTTTCCAATAGCCGGATTTGTTCGATCCGACTCTTTCGATGTATCCCCTCTTCCTTAAAACGGCGACGGCTTTGATCATTAATTGAAGTTCTGCCCAAATGGCAGACGACCGCGAGTTCTTTTTTGGTTATATTCGGATTGTTTCGTATCTCGGCGAGCACTTTTGTCTGTGAGTCATTGAGTCCGTTTCCTTCGATTTTATTACCCACTTTATCACCCACTTTATCACCCACTTTATCACCCACCTCATTGATGAAGTTGAACGGACTGGTGACGGTGATGTCGTTGTCGGAGAAATCAAACGCTCCTTCGCCGTACTCGGAAGAGATCACGGGGATTCCTCTTCCCGTTTTCTCACTGATATGCAATTGCAGGAATATTTCCGATAGTTTCTCGTTCACGGGCACGGAATGTCCGCGAAAGAAGCCTGCCTTAGTCTGCAATGGGGCCAAGCCTCCCCTTGAGAGTATCTTGATCCTGTCGGAATAAACGATGAACATCGGCTCGTTTCCATCCACCCATTTGTTGTGGAGGAAGGCATTGATGATTGCCTCGTTGAAGGCCTTGCTCTCAAATAGAGAGATGTCTTTCCTCTCCACCACCCTATTCCTCTCATCGGCCTGTATCAGGTTCAGGACGTCGCCGTATCGGAGAACCTCATCCAGAGAATAAAGCAGGCACTAGTATCCGAATTCCCTGACGGCATAGAGCTTGGATGCCTTAGTCTTCCCGGTGAATATCGCCACCCTGATCGGCATCTGGGAATTGTCGGAGAGGAGCTGGGCAAGGAGATTGTATTTCCCGTCCTTGTTTCGCAGATTAAGATTCTCCTCAAACGTCTCCTCTCTGAGGTTTAAGTCCTTTCATCCCATAATATCCGAAAAGCTGATTGAACGTCAGGTGCTGCCTTTTTGACTCCACCGTCAAAATGGATGGCATGCCTATGATTTTTCTTGATTTTCTAACAAAAAAACATTATTTGAGGACTATTCCTCATGATTGTGCAATAAATAACTCCGAGTGTTTAATGTGGAGAAACATGCAAGGAAATTTTACGTTGCATAGGGAAATCATTCACAGCCTTCCCATTTACTTGGCATTTTTCGAATTAGAAATTTCCTCCAAGAGTATTCTACCCCTGAAGCAGGCTTGAGGTGGAAGCATAATTTCCCTTTCTTTCTTGAAAAAGAAAGAAGTACGGCCTTACAATGATTA
>JAJVUU010000137.1 GCA_021621525.1 Caryophanales bacterium | reverse complement strand
TTTAGATGCAGCGATAAAGCAGATCAAGCCGGACTTATTTCAAGACTATGAAATTTTTAAATCTCGGGAGATGTTGCTGGAATGGTGTCCTAAAAATGTTCACAAGGCGACAGGTTTAGAGGCACTGGCAGCTATTTTGGGTCTTAAGGCAGATCAAGTCATGGCCTGTGGAGATGAAGCTAATGACCTGTCAATGATCCAATGGGCTGGACTGGGGGTTGCCATGGGCAATGCGATTCCAGCAGTGAAGGAAGTTGCAGCGCTTGTGGCCCCTGTGACCAATGACCAGGATGCCGTCGCATGGGCGATTGAAAATTATGTGCTAAAGGAGAGTGAATAAATGGGATTATTTGATCGTTTATTTGGAAAAAAAGAAGAAACTGAAAAAGTGCTTCCGTCTTCTGAAGAAGTGACGGAAAGTACTGAGGTTGAAGAAACTGTCAAAGAGGAGCCGGCGGCTACCTTAAATGACAAGGAAGAGCAAAAAATCGCTGATATGGAAGCTTATTACCAAGAGCTCAAAGCGCGAATTGCAGCCACTCATCAACCTGTTTCAACCGTTGCTCAAGAAGAGCCGGCAGAGGAACCTCTTGTAGAAGAAAAAGCTAATGAAGACCAAGTACCAGTAGAGGAGACTCCAGTTGTTTTTGAACCTGTTCAAACAGAAGCAAGTCCTCAAGAAGTTTCACCACTAGCTGATGAAACGGAGACTGAGCCTCTTGAAGAAGCGGAAGAAACTGAAGATGGTGAGGAAGCAGATGGGGCTAACGGTTCAGAAATGGAAGAAGAGTCACCAATTTCCTCTCCATCATCTGACGCTGAGCTAGTAGAAGGAATCACGACAGAAGAGGAGGCTCCAGATCTAGTAGAAGATCAGGATGAGGTTTCAGAACCTGAAGTATCAGAAGCGATCGCTCAAGTGGAGGAAACTTCAGAAGTAGCAGAAGCCGAGTCCAGACTTCCTCAAGGAGAAGCTGCATCAGCCGTTGAGGAAAGGACTGTTGAAGAGGCAGAAGAGCCAATTCCAGCTGAGGTCGCACCTCAGCAAGAAACCATTCAGGAAAAATACGATCGTAGCTTGAAAAAGACACGAACTGGATTTGGAGCACGTCTCAATGCCTTCTTTGCTAATTTCCGTTCAGTCGATGAAGAATTCTTTGAAGAATTGGAAGAACTCTTGATCATGAGT